>CAYXYO010000250.1:0-25233 GCA_964469365.1 uncultured Desulfobacterales bacterium
CAGCCACGTAAAGTTTTGGCCGTCGTACACAAAGATGCCTTCTTGTGCGTGCCAAAAAATGTGCCAAACGTCGTATTCACAGGCGATGACAAGGCGATAATATATGATGTCCCTGACAACAGCTCCATCACAGGCGTTTCGCTAATACGCCAGCCAGTGGGACAGGACAAGATAACCGTGGCAGGTCAACCTTCCCTGTGGCTGCTCGGCGGCATGGCAGGCACAATATACCGCAGGGGCACATACACAGGAGAGATTAAATCCAATGGTTATTTTGACCTGAAAACCAGCATTATGAGGCTCAATGCCGTTGATGTACCAACAAACCAGGGAACAGTAACGGTTCAGGCTGACCTCATGCTCGTGGACGCAAACAGCCTCACCTTCAAACTCGCAGGGGCAAAACAGATACAGTCCACGGGCAACAACCCCACATACAATCCGTCAACAGGCACCATTGATCTGCCTGTCATAAACATAACCGACATATACAGCAACACCGCAAGATATCATCTTGTGATCCAGCTTGTGCCGGATCCTGCCAACATCTTTTTCAGGATTGTTCAGGCAACCGAACTTTCATATTAACTCAACTTCCGGAGTTGTTTTATGGGTAATAATATTTATCATTCCAGCATGTTGTGTGTAAAATTTGCTTGCGAATTGATTCGTCAAAGCTGTTAAATGCTGCTAAACACAACATTCCGCAAAACATAACTTGCTGTTTTTATTACCATGGAAATCAAGCCAGAAAGTTGAAATATTAATATTCGGATTATCAGGGAAGGATATCAACGGGCAGGAATTATAAACGCGCGACAGTCATTGAGCGCCTTCAAGCAGCTTTTTAATGGCCTTGCCGACCTCTGACATCTGAAAGGGTTTCTGCAGGATCAGGTCGGCATCTTTTTCCCATGCAACTTTTTCCGCGTACTCGCCATAGCCTGTCATTACGAACACAGGCATGTCCGGTTGCGTATCCTTTATTACCTGCAACAGGGTGATGCCGCTTATGTATGGCATGGCTATATCGGTAATAACAAGATCAAAGGAACTTGCCTTGAACTTGTCAAAACCGGACAGACCATCCGGGGCAGTGACTACCTCGTAACCATGTTTTTCAAGATAGAGCCGAAAATTCTCAAGAATGGACAGCTCATCATCTATAACCAGAACCTTAAACACTTGTCTCACTGAGAGGCGGCCTGACACGCGTGATGCGTTCAGGTGTCTCTCAACCAGCTACCTTTGGGACACGGCACAGAAAGGGCCAACCTGTTGTTTCCGCCTGAAGAAGCAACAGGCGACCCCTTCCGCCTGTTTCCTGGAGGAAGCTACGAATAATCCCCCCTGCTTATCTTGCTGCCCTGGACAGCGGCAAGCATTCCTATTTCATCAAGGGTCTTTCTCAATGGGTCAGAGGGGTCCAGACTGTCCCTGCCTTCGAGAAGCATGTTGACCTGCTCTTCCAGGCTCGCAGAAACAGCCTCCATGCTGCCAGCGGCAGTTTCATTCCCCTCAAGCAGGGTGCCAAGGTGAGCCAGCATATCAAGGGCAGTCTCCCCACTGGAAATGGCAGCACTCTGCTCCCTGGAAAGACCATGCATCTCCATGCCAGGCACCGCACCTGAGACAGGGGCAACGGATTCAGCACCCTGAGTCCCTGCCGCCTGATTCAGTATGTCGGCAAATTTCACCGCACCGCTTCCTGAAACGCCGTCAGGCCGTTTCTTGTCAACGACTCCATCCATTCCGGGATAAGCTGTATTGATTTTCATATCATAAACCCCTTTCCTAAGCATATCCTACACCCGGCATGCTTAAAATCAAGCTTATACTTTCATGTGCGTGTCAGCAAAAAACTGCCGACCTTACAACACAAACAACAAGCAAAACACAGGCCAATACCCAGGTCAGGCAATGAAAATCTTTTCGTCCCTGAGCCCGGCAAAGACATTTCTTGTGTCAACTATCAGGGAAGAGTGTTCAAGGATAAAGTCATAATCATATGATGAGTGATTGGTGGCCACCAGAACGCAGTCAGCCTGCCCAAGGTTCTCCGCGGTCAGAGGCGTGCTGGAAAGGCCAAAGTCATACTTTCGTCCGGCCTTCAAGACCGGGATATGCGGGTCGTTATACATCACCCTGGCGCCTTTTTTCAAAAGGATCTCCATCAGCTTGTATGAAGGAGATTCCCTGTCGTCATCCACATCCTTCTTGTAGGCTACCCCAAGGAGCAGCACCTTCGCGCCCTTCAGGGGCTTGCCATGTTCATTCAACGCCTCCATGACCCTGTTAACCACAAAATAGGGCATGCTGCTGTTAATCTCTCCGGCAAGCTCAATAAAGCGTGTCGGTATATCGTACTCCCTGGCCTTTGAGGTGAGATAAAAGGGATCAATGGGTATGCAGTGGCCCCCAAGTCCGGGGCCAGGGTAAAAGGGCATGAAGCCAAAGGGCTTGGTGCTGGCAGCCTTTATAACTTCAAAAACATCTATGCCCATGCGCAGACACAGGATTTTCAGCTCATTGACCAAGGCAATGTTAACGCTTCTGAATATATTTTCCAGGAGTTTTGTCAGTTCAGCCACCTGGGTAGAGCTTACCGGTATGACCGTCTCAAGGGCAAGGCCGTAAAGCTTTGCAGCGACACGGGAGGCAAAGGCATCTATGCCGCCCACCACCTTTGGTATGGTTGCGGTTGTAAAATCAGGATTGCCTGGATCCTCCCTTTCAGGGGAGAAGGCAAGGGCAAAGTCCTTTCCTGCCACAAGCCCTGAATTTTCAAGAATAGGCTGAAGCAGTTCAGCGGTTGTGCCGGGATAGGTGGTGCTTTCAAGCACCACAAGCTGACCTGGACGCAGGACCTTGGCAATGGCCTCGCCGGTAGCCACAATATATTTCATTTCCGGCTCCCTGTTTCTGGTAAGGGGAGTAGGCACGCAGATCAGCAGGGCGTCAGGAACTGACAGGGTTGCAAAATCATCTGTGGCATCAAAAAGGCCATCATCCATGAACTTGAGGATATCAGCGGAATCTATATGCTTTATATAGCTCTCTCCCCTGTCAAGCATCTCTATCTTGACAGGATCAAGGTCAAAGCCTGTCACCCGGATCCCCTTGCGCAGGAATGTGAGACTCAGGGGAAGGCCCACATACCCGAGACCTATCACTCCAACATGCACTGATCTGTCATCTATTTTCTTTTCAAGCTGCAACATCGCCTCTGTCATGAATATCTCCCTGTTAAAAATTATGTTCAGCAGTACGCCTGTCCGGCCACGTCCGATATATCCCGTAGCATAAAACAACCGGACATGTTTTTCAACTTTACACACACCAGTCCGATAAGAGAAGGAGAAAACATCCATTACAGGGTGTTCCGCGTTCATGCGTCTGTCAAGGACAGAGGGAGATGACGCGGAGCTCCTGTGAAGGAGTTAGGCAAAAGGAGTTCAAGGGCAGAAATGCCACTTATCAATCCTGATTTAATTACAGCGCTGTTGGGTAAAAACCGGGGTGCCGGAGAGGGCGCTCCACCCGGAGAAAGAGTTGCCACTCTCTGCGGTCTTGACGAAGGGTCACGTTTCCAGGGTAAGGTCATGGGTACCAAAGGGCCTGTCACCCTGATATCAGTAAATGACAAGACCATAACCGCCCAGAGTGACATCCCGCTGCCCAAGGGTTCTGAAGTAATGCTTGAACTGGTAAAAAACGGTTCGCCTGCAAAGGTGAAGCTCATTTCAATACTCCGGGACCAGGAAAGCAAGGGCAACAGACTGAACCGTGAGTTTCTGAACCTAAAGGCAGGAATTTCAAGGATCACCCTTTCCATGCCGGAACAGGAAAAAACCGGAACAGTCCCCGGCATAAATCCCGCGGGGCAATCACCTGATGAAACCGGCATGTCAGTCTCACCGGACAGGTCCATTCCCCTTGCTACAGGAAAGGACCCGGATCCACAACAGGTCATTATGACCGCAAAATTCACCTCGGCACTTTCAGTGCTTTCCCCTGACGGAGCGAAACACGCCATTTCCGACCAGTTCGCGGCATCCATTTTCAGGCTGTTGACCGGAAGCAAGGGCGCGCCTGCCGGAGGGGGAGACCAGGAGAGGGGGCAGGAACGCGGGACAGACATCAAGGAGAAGGGGCCCCAAAACAGTTCTGCAACATGGGAAGACCGGAAAGAAGGTCAACGCATGGCAAAAAGGGAAACGCCCTTTTCAACAGGGCAGAAGGCAGGCGGCAGGGAGGCGGTTAACAGCAAGATATCAGGCCCAACTGCCGGAAACGCTCCAGCCAAGCCTGACGGCAACCCGATTGTAAAACCTGCCAACCCGGACACGGCGCCCCTGACAAACGCCACTTTTGAGCCGGCCGCGCAAGAAAAAAAACAGGCTGAGCTGGCAGGAACCCATAAAAACAGCAAGGGCGTCACAGGGCAGACGACAGTTCCCTCCCATGAAAAACAGGCTGAAAACAGCATTGGGAGACAGGAAAATTTTACAGGAACGCATGAAAAAGAGCCATCAGGCCGCATGCTTTCAGACAATGAAACCGTACCTGGAAAGGGACGGTCATCAGGACAACACCTGGAAAAGGCGACTGAATCTCCAGGCAAGAGAGGCAGCCCGGCAGGACAGCCGGCCATTACAGGAAAAGCCGCTGCGGCCATCAACAGGGAAGAGATGGAAACTCCGGGGAAACAGACCGTGCCAAAGGCAGGGGGCGAGGCCGTTTATAACAGCGGGGAAAAAGCCGGGAGTGGAAACAGGCTGTCAGCCACATCTGTCAGGGGCGAGGCCGGAAGGGGGGAGACGGTCCCGCATGACAAGGCGTCTGTTGGCGCGACCGGCAATCTACCATCAAAAAACAGCGTAAAAAATGTATCTGCCGAAATGCGTCCATTGCCCCGGCAGGCCATGTCCGCCGGAAAAACAGGAAAACAACCGGCCTTTCATCAACTGTCTGAAACTTCCGGCAGCCCTTCCGATTCAGTCAATATTCCGGCAGAATCATCAGGTGAGGGAAGAGCCGCGGGCAGCGCAAAAGAACAGACAGCCAGACAACAGGCAGCAAACTTGCCACCCCCGGACAACAGGCCGGATGTCGGCCGTCAACCCGGCCACCTGCCATTCTCAGGACGGTCTCAGCAAATAACCGGCAGTAAAATATATGAAAAACCGACTTTCCCTGGGACGGATCACCACAACGAAACGCCACAAAAAGAAGCTGCCATTATGCGGCCCCCTGATATCCGGGGAGAAACCGCCGGGCCGGACGGAACCCGCCCCTCACAGGACAAACAACAGGAACTGGAGTTCATTTTCAGAAAAAACGCGCAACCTGCTGAAAAACAACCGCCCGGAGAAGGCACAAGGCAGATATTCACTGAACGCGAAAAGGAGATGCCTGACATGGACGGCGCAGGCAGGCAGGCGGCTGAAAACAGCCCGGCAAAGGAGGGCAAAACAGACTCAGTTCTCTCAAGGGGCATAAGGCAGCTTGCCACACACTCTGACATGCTTTATCAGTATCAGCGTCACATGGAACAGGAGCCGGGCGTGCAGTTTTTCATGTTTCCCCTCTGGTTTGCCAATGGGCAGGGCAGCGGCCACTGGTCATGGTGGCGGGACGGAAACAAAGATGAGAGTGGCCGGGGCAGTGACATATCCCATATCGCCTTTGATCTCGAACTGGGGAATCTTGGACAGATAAACCTGCATCTTGTCCTTGAGGAGAGAGATATAACCTTTCATCTTACAGCAAAAAAAGAGGCCCTGCCCTTTCTGAGACGCGGCCTGCCAGAACTGGAAGAGATAATGGAAGGTGCGGGTTTCATGTTGAGAATGATAGAATTTTTTCCGGCTGAATACACATCATCCAATGGCATGGCAACCCCCCTTGACATCCCTGACCAGCGGGACGGGAATGTGCATATAGTTACATGACCCAATCCGGCAAAGATATAAGGAGCGGCAAAAAAAAGGCTGTGGCCCTCCGTTATGACCCGGGGCGCGACGACTCTCCACGGGTCACCGCAAAGGGCTCCGGCAAGATTGCCGAACGCATTATCCAGCTCGCCAGGGAGGCCGGGGTGCCTGTGCGTGAGGAAGCCGATCTTGTGGAAGTCCTGTCGCGTCTCGAGCTGAACGAGGAAATTCCACCCGATACCTACATTATTGTTGCGGAAATCCTCGCCTGGGTTTACAGAATAAACAGGAAGGCAGGCGAAGCGGCAGGCACTCCGGCACAAGAACAGGAAAACAAATTCACAACTTGAGAAAACGCCTTGGAAAACTGAGAGTTAAGGTTCGACGCAAGGAGTAGTAAAATCCCGGGATACTGTCTGTCCTGGCAGACACAGGCAAATCCCTTTGAGGAAACAGAGCGGCGTCAGGCCAAAAGGCATTGTCAAGGCACAGCTAACAGAACAGGAGAAAACATGGGCGTTAACAATGTTGTCTTCATGGAAGTCCTGGAATGGTTTGACCAGTCAGGCAGGGAACTGGCCCACCGTCTCCCGGAATCAGGCTCAGGCGAGATAAAACTTGGGGCCCAGGCCATAGTCAGGGAGAGCCAGGCCGCGGTATTTTACAGCAACGGTACTGCCTGCGACGCCCTGGGACCGGGCAGGCACACCCTGTCCACCATGAATATTCCGGTGCTTACAAAACTCCTCTCCCTGCCATGGGGTTTCACCAGTCCATTCAGGGCTGAAGTCTATTTTGTCAACCTGAAAACCTTTCCCAACCTCAAATGGGGCACGCGTGACCCTGTGGCTTTCAGGGACAGGGAGCTTGGGCTGGTGCGACTCAGGGCGCACGGGATATTCAACATAAAGATCACCCAGCCCGTACTCTTCATAAACTCCCTTGTGGGCACACAGGGAATTTACCGGGTGGAAGACCTGGAAGACTATATAAGTCAGATTATTGTTTCCAGGCTCAATGACTTCATGGGGGAACAGGTGGAGACCCTTCTTGACCTGCCAGGCATATATGACGAGTTTGCACACGGCCTTGCCGCGCGCCTGAAAAAGGATATTTCACACTTTGGCATATCCCTTGAAGAGCTCTACATAAACGCTATCACCCCGCCCTCTGAGGTGCAGCAGGCCATTGACGACAGATCACGCCTTCGGCTCCTTGGAAGCGACCTTGACAAACTTGTAAAACTAAAGACCGCGATGGCAGTGGAAAAGGCATCCACGGGAAACGGTTCCGCCCAGGGTGGAATAGGAATGGGACTCGGTCTTATGCTGCCCGGACTTCTGGCCGGGAAAAGTGGGAACCTGTCCGTAACCGGCGCTGAAACAATGGCCAGTGACGGGAAAAAGGATAACCGGCAGACATGCCCGGAATGCCGCCTGCCGGTAGATGACAATGCCAGGTTCTGCCCCCATTGCGGTCACCAGATCCTTGTAATCAGGCAATGCGGGGTATGCGGGAAAAACCTGTCGCCAAAGGCACGATTCTGCCCCAGATGCGGTGCTCCTGCCGGGTCATCCCCTGCCCCCAAAGTCTGCGGGAACTGCGGGGCCACATCCCTGGCAAACGCCATGTTCTGTAACCAATGCGGCCGCAAACTCTGAAGGACAGCGGCTGGAAGGCAGCTTCCTTCTGCCCGCAATGCGGCGGCAGGGTCTCCATGGAAGCCGGCGACCCTGTGCTGGTCTGCGGATTCTGCCGCACTGCCCTCCATATCCTTCCATTTATCGCCTTGCGGTACATGCTGCCCATGCAGATCAAGCCCTCATCAGGCAGCCATACCTTCTATGTGCCTTACTGGAGATTCAAGGGCATACGCTACAGGGTGATGCATGACAAAATTGACGCCTTTGTCATGGATGCCACATGGCTTGCCATAGATGACCTGCATGGCGTAATTGACAACACCCTGGGCATTAAACCCCAGGCCATGCCCCTTGTACTTTCAATGGACGCATCCACACTGGCCCTGCCGGACGTGGATATCAAAACAGGATTCATGCACCTGGAAAACAAGATGGAAAAATGGCTCAACGGCACCCCTCTGTTCAACCGTTTTGTCGGTGAAAGCGTCTGTCTGATCTATATCCCCTTTGAAATACGCACGGACAGCCCTGGGAAAACGGTAATAAAAAACCTCTGCATACCTGGAAAACCAATTTCCCTTGACCCTGACCCGGGCAGGAATATAAAGACAAGGCTTGCGAGGCCATCCACTGGCAGGCCCGTGCGCTTTCTCCCCCTTATCTGCCCTGAATGCGGCCATGACCTGCCCAGGTCAGGCGGTGCGGTAATAGTGCGGTGCCGATTTTGCGGCAAGGCATGGGAAATCTCAGGTGGCAGATATGAAAACAGGTCATTTCATCACATACCGGCCCCGCGCCATCTGAAAGAAAAGACCAGCTACATTCCATTCTGGCAAATCACAATGACCCTGGACGGTTTTCCTGCCAGGAACAGAAAAGAGTTCAAAAGGCTGATCATATCCTACCAGAAGATACCTGACACATGGGAACAAGAGCCTGTAACCATGATCATACCTGCTGTCAAGCTGAACCCGTCCCTGATGCTTCGTGTTGCCAGGGGACTTACCCTCTTTTCAGGCAAAAGGCCGGAACCACTGGCCCCGCGCCGGACAGGAGAGTGCCAGGCAGAATCCGCGACCATTTCAGCAGATGAAGCAGCAAAGGCCGCAAAGGTCATCATGGCAGACCTGTTTCAGAAAAGGAAAAAATTGGCGGGGCTCATACCGGAAACAAAAATATCCATTAATGGAACCAGGCTGACATATCTGCCATTTATCAGAAAAGGCCTTGATCTTGCCGAATGTTACTCAGGACAGGCATTACCCGCAAAGGCCCTGGCACTTGGCAGAAACATATAAAATTTTATATAATCCGGACAGAGGCAGTTGCCGTTTCAGATGACACCCTGTAAACAGCGCCGGATAATTGCGCAATGGCGCTGTTACGCATAAAACCTGCAAGTCTGATGAAACGGCATGAGAACCGGAAGGCATCCCGCGCAGAACCGGAAATTCCGGCTTCCGGGCTGCCATGGAAACAGGGAAACCACAATTTCTGCGAAAAAATGACGGCAAAGGAGGCAGATCATGATTCAGAAGAGAACCGATTATCATGTCGCGGCGTTTATCTTTACCCTGGCGCTCTTGCTGTTAAGCTGCGGAGGGGCCACGGCCGCCCAGCTCGCCAACTGGCACGGCTCCATGGGTACGGAAACGGTCAGGGAGCAACATTACACTTTTCACGTGGAGCAGGACAGCAATGTAGCCATGACCTTTACATGCGCTCCAACGCTTACAAGTCAATACACGGAGATAGTCCTCCTTGACAGATACAACAAAAGAATGGACAGGCGATACGCCATGGAATCCCCCACCCGCCACACCTATCATCTGGCGCCTGGGGACTACATCATAATGGTCGGCAAATACAGAAGCGACCTGTATGGCGACTATGTCCTGAGGCTGGAAGCAACCGTTGCCAGTCCCGGGACCACAGAGAACGAACACAATGACCAAAAAGAGAGCGCGAGCATTGTAAACGGTCACTCAATCTTTGGCTCCATTGGATACTGGTATGACAGCCACACCATGGATAAGGCAGACTGGTTTGTCGTCAGTTTTGAGACAGGCGGAGAGGTGGAAATAAGGACTGAATGCAGTGAGAGCATGAACACGCAGTATGCAGTCATGGAACTCTACGACTCCCGGGACAACAGGCTGTTTTCCAAAAGCTCCCTGGGCTCAGGCAACACAGGCAAGGTAACCCTGCCTGAAGGGGGGCTCTATTATGTGCTGGTATGGAGTCCCAGGACAGACCATTTTGGCAGCTATGAAATACACTTCATTACCGAGGAAGGGGGGCAGGCCCCGGAAGAATTTACCTATACCATAAAAAATCCGGGCGCAGACGATGCCATGCGGTATATCACAGCCAGGTCAAACATAAGGGTGCGCACCGAAGGGGCCTTCACCTTCTGGCAGCCTGAGACAGGCGGCCCCACAGAAGGACAGACCACTCCGGGAGTGCTGATCTATCACTTTGAACTGCCTCATCCTGCTGCCACGGTTACGCTTTTTGCCACCACCATCACCTTTCACTGGAACTACAGCCAGGGACACGCCCTGTTATACGTTTCAAGGGATGGAACGTCATGGAACAAGATCGCGGAAGCCGCTCCGCCTGAATTCGGCTCATACAACCAGGGGGTATTCAACGGCGACCTGTCGGATTTCCTCGCGGGTTCAAGGGATATCTATGTAAAGGCCCTACTCTACGCCTACGGGCCTGACGCCAAAAACGGCGGGGCATACACCAATACGGCAGAACATTCACGCTATGACAGCAACAGGGATAACGTAACATTTGAATTAAAGGTCAAATACAATTCACACACGGCTTCCACCGGAAACGCGGAATATGACGCGGAGACAAAAATCCTGAACGTGCCATGCGTGGAAGTAGGCGGGGCAGCCTACTGGGGCGATTTCAGGCTCGTTTCAGAATTTCCCCTGATGCTTTCCCTTGACGATTACGGACAGCTTGAAAAAGGCGGGGCCAACTGCGCCCGCTATGATTTTGAGCGACATCTCATTCATGTACCGACACTGCACATAGGCAACGACTTCTACTCCATGGACCTTGTCCTTGACACATCTTCAGGCCTTTTCCATGTGAACAATGTGCAAAGGGTGATATTCGCAAAATAGACAATTCAAGACGACAATTACAGGTGCAGGCCGGGCATCATGGCCTTTCATGGTCCGGCCTGCCAGACATTCCCCGGCCAGGGACGGCCTTGGGCAACACGGCAAGGATTCAGCCGTGAGCTGCCGGATGCGAAAGCAACGTACCGGCAGGTAGTCCGCGCGGGGTAACAGATGCGGCTTGCCTTTTCATATTCCATAAGTTACAACCATGGCATGACATGGAAAAAGAGAATCAACAACAGGCATAACCTTTACAACCGGCTGAAGGCCCGGCGACCCTGAACCCGCAATGATAGCCATAACAAAAAGTTGCGTTGTCATAGGCATTGAGGCCTTCCCTGTAAATATTGAAGCGGACATTTCCAACGGGCTTCCCGCCTTCAATATCGTGGGGCTTCCTGAAAACGCCGTGCGTGAAAGCAGGGAACGGGTAAAGGCAGCCATAAAAAATTCCGGTTACTCATTCCCGTCGAAGAGGATAACGATTAACCTCGCCCCTGCCGACCTGAAAAAGGAAGGAACCGGCCTTGACCTCCCCATTGCCGTTGCCATACTGACGGCAACAGGACTGATTGACAGCAACCGTTCCGCTGACTTTCACATAACCGGCGAGCTCTCCCTTGACGGCACGGTAAAGCCTGTAAAGGGCATGCTTCCCATGGCCATCGCCCACGCGAAATGGGAAAGTGACGGGATAATCGCACCTGAGCAGAATGCCGTTGAGGGCGCCATTGTGCCTGGCAGCGCCATATTTCCCATTTCACATCTTTCTGAACTTGTTGATTTTCTGAACGGCAACAAACAGGTGGAACGGCAGGATAGCGACATCGCGGGCATCATGGCCGCAGGCAGGGAGTCAGCCCCGGATTTCAATGAAGTCACAGGGCAGGAGCAGGCAAAACGCGCCATGGAAATCGCCGCCGCCGGAGGACACAATGTATTCATGTCCGGTCCGCCTGGCTCCGGCAAAACAATGCTTGCCAGGCGGCTTCCCTCAATCATGCCTGACATGACCTTTGAGGAGGCCCTGGAAACCACGGTCATATACAGTGTCGCCGGACTCCTTGACAGTGACCGCCCACTTGTGGTCCAGCGTCCCTTCTGTTCTCCACACCATACAATTTCAGACGCCGGACTTACCGGCGGCGGAAGCATACCACGACCGGGACAGGTAAGCCTAGCCCATAATGGCATACTCTTTCTTGACGAACTGCCGGAGTTCAGAAGAAACGTGCTTGAAAACCTCAGGCAGCCTGTTGAAAACGGACATATCACCATATCACGGGCCAATATCTCCCTGACATTTCCATGCAATTTTACACTGGTGGCCGCGCAGAATCCATGTCCATGCGGATACCTTGGCAGCAACCAGAGGGAATGCGTATGCACGCAAGCCCAGATTGCCAGGTACAGAAACAGGATATCAGGCCCGCTGCTCGACAGGCTTGACATACAGATAGAGGTGCCTGCGGTTCCATACAGGGATCTGACGGCAGAACGCAAATCAGCCTCATCCATGGAGATAAGAAAAAGGGTGATGGCCGCAAGGGATATTCAGCTCAAAAGATTTTCAGGAACCGGGATATTCTGCAATTCCCGCATGGGACCTGCGGAAATAAAAAAATACTGCCGGACAGGAAACAGGGAAAGGGCCTTTCTGAACCGCATCATGGAAAAGATAAACCTGAGCGCCCGTTCATACCACCGGTTACTCAAGATATCAAGGACAATAGCCGACCTTGAAGGCGCTGACGCCATAGAAACAAGGCATATTTCAGAGGCGGTACAGTACCGTTCCCTTGACAGGAAAGACATTTAGCCCTGTTTTCATTGCACAAACAACAAAAACAGCGAGGAGACAATGCTTGACATCAGATTCATAAGAAACAACCCCGACAGGGTCAGGGAAAATCTCAGGAGAAGAAACAGCTCCCTTGATATTGAAGAATTTGTTCTGCTGGACAAAAAACGCCGCCAGCTCCTTGAAGAGAGCGAAACCCTGAAAAACAGACGCAACACCACATCCGCCAGGATAGCTGAACTCAAAAAGAAAAAGGAGGAGTGCGACCACCTGATCGCTGAAATGAAGGATGTCGGGGCACGCATCAAGGAACTTGACAGCGAGCTTGCGGACATTGCTGAAAGGAGCCGCGAGATCGTCCTATCCATTCCCAACATGCTTGACGAATCAGTGCCGGACGGAAGTGACGAATCTGAAAACGTCACCATCAGGGAACACGGCGACATTCCGGACTTCCCCTTCACTCCCAGACCCCACTGGGAGGTGGGTGTTGATACAGGCATGCTGGATTTTGAAAGGGCCGCGAAGATAACCGGTTCAAGGTTTGTGGTGTACCGGGGCTACGGGGCCCGCCTTGAACGCGCCCTGATAAACTTCATGCTGGACACTCATCAGACCAGGCACAGATACACAGAGGTCATGCCGCCTGTAATTGTAAACAGCGCCTCCCTTACAGGCACAGGGCAACTTCCAAAATTTGAGGAAGACCTTTTCCGTCTCAACTACAGGGACTACTACCTTATACCCACAGCCGAGGTGCCTGTAACCAATCTGCACAGGGATGAAATAATCCCTGAAAAGCACCTTCCCATACACTACGCGGCCTACACCCCGTGTTTCAGGTCAGAGGCAGGCTCCCACGGCAAGGATGTCAGGGGAATAGTAAGGCAGCACCAGTTCAACAAGGTGGAGCTTGTCAAATTCGTCAAACCTGAAACATCATATGATGAACTGGAGGCGCTTCTTCTTGACGCCGAGGACATTCTCAAAATCCTTGAAATACCATACAGGGTCATTGTTCTGTGTTCAGGGGACACGGGTTTTTCATCGGCAAAGACCTATGACATTGAGGTATGGCTTCCGGGACAGGACCGCTTCTGCGAGATATCCTCATGCAGCAACTTTGAAGATTTTCAGGCAAGACGCGCCAACATAAAATACCGTCCGGAGGGGGGAGGTAAGGCACGGTTCGTGCACACACTGAACGGCTCAGGACTTGCCGTGGGCAGGACAATGGTCGCAATCCTTGAAAACTTCCAGCAGGAAGACGGTTCAGTAAGGATACCCCGGGTCCTGGTACCCTATATGGGCGGCGTAAAGGAGATACCCGCCCCTGGGAATTAGGTCAGGGGTTGCCCGCGATCCATCACTTCCTCTTCAGGCAGAGGAGAAAAAGTTCCACGCTTTCAGGACGCGAGCTTTTGGGTTTGACCACCTTGACACTGGAAAAATTCAGGCCGCAACGTTTCCGGAACACGGGCAGGTCAGGGCCGTCAAACACCTTGCAAAGATAGAACCCGCCTTTTTTCACAAGGTTCTCAGCGAGCGCGAGCCCCTGTTCAGCGAGTTCCACAGACCTGTAGTGATCAACTGTTCTGGCCCCGGTGGTGGCCGGGGCCATATCGCTTGTTATGCCGTCAGGCATTCCAAAACCGGAAAGGAGTTCCGGCATATCCTGGTCAAACACATCACCTGCCATACAGACGACATTCCCTGGCAATCCCGCCGGTTTCTTCAGGTCCACAGCCACCACGAGCCCGCCTCTGCCCACCTTTTTGGAGGCATACTGACTCCATGAACCCGGAAATGCCCCAAGGTCAAATATTGTACACCCTTTTTTCAGGAGACGGAACCTGGCGTCTATCTCCTGCAACTTGTAAACCGATCTTGCCTTGTAGCCTTCCTGTTTGGCCCTTTTAAAATAGTGATCCTGAACCTTTTTCATCTTTTCCCCATAATCTCCGCCACATGCAGAATCATGGGGGCTGTCCCCCCACCGCGCCTGACTTCCTCAGCGCCATACCTTAACTGCATAAGGCAGCCTGAACAGTTGGTGACCACCATGCCGGCGCCTGTCTCCGCGAGTGAATCCATACGCGTTCCAAGCAATCTTCTTGACATGGAAGGAAATGAGAGGGCAAAGCTCCCGCCATGCCCGCAACATTCAGAAACAGATGGCATGAACATATCTCCGCACATCTCCCGGACAAGGGTCTCAAGACCTCTTCCCCTTCCCTCTCCATAACGCTCATGACATGGGACATGGGCAGTGACATGAGAGTTAATGGAAAATTTTTCAGACAGCAGGCCGAACTCCAGCACAAATTCCGCGAACTCCCTTGTCCTTTCCGAAATTTCCATGGCAGTCCGGCGCTCCTTTTCAGAAAGTCCGGGCAATTCATGCCACTTGCGGAGCATGTCCGCGCAAGACGCACAACCTGTCAGTATGATGTCAGGCATGTCCGGGCCCAGGCTCTCCATATTCCTCGCCGCAAGGGACGCCGCGCGGGATGTATCTCCTGCTGAAAACGCAGGAAGTCCGCAACAGACCTGTCCTGAAGGCAGGGAGACATCTGCCTTGAACCACCCTGTCATTGAATGCGCAATATCAGGAAAAATAAAGTTCTGAAGACAGCCTGAAAATATGGCGACAGCAAGAGGCAGTTCCACAACCTGACGGTTGCTCCTGCCGCGCAACCTGCTGTAAAATCCGGCCCTGCCGGCAACAGAAAGCAGGGGCACCCTTGCAGGCGCAGGCAGCCATGGTCTCTCCCTGCCCTTTTCCAGGGCAAGAACCCCGGCAAGCCTGGATACAATGCCAGTCGCGCCCGGCAGGGAGGCAATGAATCCGGCTGTTTCAGGATGACAGGAGGCCGGGCCAACAAGCCTGGCAAGCCATCCGGCACTGCCTCCGGCTACAGGAAGGTCCTCCCTGCGCCTCCTGACACTCTCCCTGACATCCATACCCGCGGAGCAGACAGCCCCGCATGCACCGCACTGGAGACAGGCTGCAATGGTCTCCTTCAAAGGGGCTGATAACTTCAACCCCTCGTTTTCTGACAAAAGAAACTGTTTGCCTCTTGGGGCATGGCGTTCAATTCCCGTAGCCCTGTAGACAGGACATACTGCCAGGCATGCCCCGCATCGCACACATGAGGCATTCAAGACTTTCCTGTCATCTACTCCGTGTTGCCTGTACCGGCAGATGACGCCTTTTGCTGCTGTTGCTGTTGCTGCGACCTCTTTATGGCCTCAAGGAAGGGGTTGGTTGCCGCCGCAGGCCCGGTTTTGCCGTGATTGCCCTGTTTAACAGTGGCGTGCCCTCCTGAACCAAAAAGTTTCTTTATGGAGTTGATGGAATCCTTCCTGTAATCCTCATTGAAGGACGCTGCCTTCTTCTCTATATCCGGATCCTTTTCAAAACGTTTGTCAAGGGTGACAAGGTGCCCTGTAACCTTAAGCGGATGATCAGACCTGCCTGTCAAAACCACCATGGCCTTCCCTATGGTTTTGCCCTTTGGCATGCTGCGCAACACAAAACTGCCATTTACATCAAGGGGCGTAAGAAAGGAACTGCCAACACCCGCACCTACCACAATATTTACCTCTGGCACTTTTTTGAGAATTTCAAGATCAACATTATGGCCTGCGCTGGAAAGGAGCATGATAATATCCACTTTATTTTTCAGCTCGGCCACAGCAGCCCTTGCGCTCTTCAGAGGATCGTCAACCTGAAGCTCCTTTCTGACAAGGGGGGAAAGCCCTGAGCCTGTAAGCCCTACTATGCCGATTTTCATACCGTTTTTCCTCACGACAATCCAGGGCTTGAACACCTTCTCTCCATCCTTGAGCAGATTGGCGGAAAGCAGGCGCAGGCCATTTTTGGCAGCCGTTCTCTTCAGGAATTTTACCCCTGCCACCAGGTCCCTTGGACCGACGGCAATCGCGTCATAACCCATCTGCCTGTAACAATCCATGATAAAGGCAGCGGCTCCCCTGGCCTTGTCAGTCAGATTGCCGCCGCTGAACAGGGAATCTCCCGCGTCAACAATCAGGGTTGAACCATCCAGTTTCTTAGAGGAAACATTGTCACGGATCCAACGGACCCGGCGGGAAAGCCCTCCGCTTTCCCTGCCGCCTCAGCTTGGACAGGGGGTTACCTTGCCCCACATGTTGCCTGTATAGATAAGGGTAATGACTTTCTCAGAGGCCATGGACTGGGACACCATGCCCAGAAACAGGGCTGAAACAGTCCAAAGGAACATAAATCTTTTCATTATTGAATCTCCTTGTCAAAAAAACACATTATAAACAATCGGGAAGCCTGATACGCCCCCCATGTCTTGTCACACAGTCGCATTGCGCGTTCCCAATGCATGTACGCAGGTTCAAGTCAGACGCCCAAAAGCTTCATCCACCATCCTGACCACCTTTCGCCAAGTATGTCCTCGGCCAGTTCTCTGGCCTCGGCAGTCCGTAACCGTGCCTTTACATGTGGAATCCACTTTTCAGCGTCCCTGTTTCCAATATCATGCTGTTCCTTCAGTGAAAGCAGCATGTCTATCTGGTCGGCGTCATGTACGAGTCTGGCCTCCAGGGTACTTCCCTCGGCAAATTCCTTCCAGGCGTCCATGATTACATCCTCAAAGGGGAGCCCATGACTCATATCCTCAATCGCCCTCTGCTCATCACGGGACAGATAGAGCTTGTGGACCGCGTTGGCGTCTCCTGTCCGTGCCTCCGGCATATCATGCACAAGGCACATGAGCAACATTCGTTCCCTGTCAACATCCCGCCTCATGCAGGAGAGGACCAGGGCCGCGACCGACATGCCATAGACATGGGCGGCCACGCTCTCCCTGCCGGTCCCAAGGAAGGCATAGCCGGTACGCTCAACACGTTTAAGCATGGCGGTTTCAAAAAGAAAGGAGGCAACCGGCTCCTTGCCCTGCTTTTCAGACATGACCCTCACTCCTTCCCACTGTCAAGGCGCACATCCACGGAAAGGCTGTGGGCCGTAAGGCCCTCTATGCCGGCAAGGGCCATAACATCCGCGGCCTCATCCTCAAAGGCCTTCCGGCTGTATGAAATGACACTTGACCGCTTCAGAAAGGTTTCAACGCCAAGGGCAGAGGAAAAACGGGCCGTGCCCATGGTGGGCAGCACATGGTTTGGGCCTGCCATATAATCTCCAATGGGTTCAGGACTGTAGCGGCCAAGGAATATCGCGCCTGCATGCCTTATGGATGGCAGCAGTGACCAGGGATCAGCCACAAGCAGTTCAAGGTGTTCCGGCCCCATGCGGTTTGCCATGTCAACTGCCTGTTCAAGGGTTTCAACCACAAGCACCACTCCATTGGCCTCAAGGGATTCTTTTGCCGTCCCGGCCCGCTCAAGCCCGGCAAGCAGGCGATCAAGTTCCAGACATGTCTCTGAAGCCACTGTTTCAGAGGTCGTCACAAGCACAGAGGTGGCCATGGGATCATGCTCCGCCTGGGAAAGGAGATCTGCCGCGGCAAACCTGGCGGGAGCGGTCTCATCCGCGATAACCAGTATCTCACTGGGGCCTGCTATCATGTCAATCCCCACACTGCCCGCCACCAGTTTCTTTGCCAGGGTCACAAATATATTGCCAGGCCCTGCTATCACGTCCACCGGCGCCACGGTTTCCGTGCCGTATGCCATGGCAGCAATCGCCCAGGCGCTGCCCATGCGGTAAACCTCGCTGACCCCGGCCTCCCGCGCAGCCACAAGCAAACAGGGATTTACGCCCGCCCTTTCATCAGGCGGAGTTGCCATCACAATACGTTTCACGCCCGCGATAACGGCAGGCAGGGCATTCATCAACACTGATGAAACAAGCGGGGTCCTGCCACCGGATCCACCAGGCACATAGAGCCCGGCGGCATCCACCGGCCTGACCATCTGACCAAGCATGGCGCCGTTTTCCCTGGTCAACATCCATGAAGAGGGAAGCTGTCGCTCATGGAATTCCCTTATGTTGCGAACAGCCCGCTGAACAAGGGCCGGGAACCCGTCATCAACATCGCTGTAAGCGGCGTCTATCTCAGATTCAGACACCCTTATGGCATCAGACGTAAAGGCAGGGGAGTCATACCGGCGTGCATACCGCACCAGGGCGTCATCGCCTGAAGCCCGTACGTCAGATATGATGCTTTCCACCTTTTCCTCAACTCCTTCAGCAACAACAAAACGCCTGTTAACAAGGGCTTCCACCTTTTCCCTGCCATCTGGAGTGTTGTAAAAAAGAGGTTCAAGCATAAGAAATATCCTTCATAAAGAGCTAAAAAAACATGCAGAGAGGCAGGGCAATCCCCCCTGTCACCATAAACCATTTCATATAAAACCGTACTGCCCACCGCAGGGGCAGTTTGCCGCCAACCGTCTCCGCGCCGAGATAAGAAAGGGCGGCAAACTGCAATGCAATGAAAAAAAACATATCAGAAAACAGGCTGTTTCTAATCAATCCTGAAGGCTACAAAACGGCTGTATTCACCATCGCGTATCTTGAACATAACCCGGCCGGTCTTTTTGGAACGGGCAAGTGCCTTCATGAACTCCTTGGTGTTATGAACCTTTTTCCTGTTCACTTCCTCTATCAGGATACCGGAGCGCAATCCCACCTGCGCCACCATGCTTCCAGGCTCGACCTCGGCGACAAGCACTCCGTCACCCTCGCTGTAGCCGAACTGGGCTGCAAGCTCAGGTGTAAGGTCCTGTATCTCAAGCCCCAGCTTCTTGAGAAGCCCTGACTTGACAGAAGCAAGCCTGCCTCCGGACTCCTGCGAGCCTATGGTAACCACCAGTTTTTTCCTGTGGCCATCCCTGATCACCGTAAAAGTCATCTTTGTTCCGGGCCTGGTAAGGGCAATGCTGTTCCTGAGCTCTCCGACATCGTCAACAGGCTTCCCGTTCATGCTTACAATAACATCGCCTGATTTCATTCCGCCCTTTTCAGCAGGAGAGTCATCAGCCACCTCTGCCACAAGCACCCCTGCGGAACTGTCGAGCCCAAAGGATTTTGCCAGCTCCTCGTCAATCTCCTGTATAACCACGCCAAGGCGTCCGCGTGTCACCTTGCCCTTGTCAATAAGCTGGTCTGAAACAGCCCTTGCCATGTTGATGGGAATGGCAAAGCCGATCCCCATGCTTCCTCCGCTACGGGAAAAAATGGCTGTATTCATGCCCACGGCCTCGCCATGTATATTGATAAGGGGACCGCCTGAATTGCCGGGATTAATGGCGGCGTCCGTCTGGATAAAGTCCTCATAATCGTTGATGCCAAGATGGCTTCTGCCCTTGGCGCTTACAACGCCCACCGTCACGGAATGATGGAGGCCAAAGGGATTGCCAATGGCAATAACCCACTCACCCACCTGAAGCTTGTCTGAATCTCCAAGGGGAAGAACAGGAAGGTTGTCAGCGTCTATCTTTATAACCGCGACATCCGACTGGGGATCAGTGCCAACCACCTTTGCCGGAAAACGCCTGCCGTCAGCAAGTTTCACCTTTATCACATCGGCGTCGCCCACAACATGATTGTTGGTAAGGATATATCCATCCTCATGGAAGATAAAACCGGAGCCCTGCCCCACCTGGCGCTGCTCCTGGGGCTGACGCCTTGGCATTCCAGGCCCGAAAAACCGTCTGAAAAAGGGGTCATTGAAAAAACCCAGGGGGTCGTTACCCATCAGGGGGCCGCGCCTTCCGACTGTCTTTTCAATCTGGACAAATACAACAGCGCGGTTGGCCTTTTCTGTAATCGCGGCAAAGGC
The DNA here is from genome assembly GCA_964469365.1 of uncultured Desulfobacterales bacterium. Taxonomy (GTDB): domain Bacteria; phylum Desulfobacterota; class Dissulfuribacteria; order Dissulfuribacterales; family QOAL01; genus CAYXYO01. Next base: position 20,323 of record CAYXYO010000250.1, read on the forward strand.
CTTGCCGGTTCTCTGAAGCAACCTGATGTCATCGTCAATGGATGCCGCGGCGCCGGAAACCAAAACAGCCACCAGGACAATCGCGGCAACCATCCGGCTCAAAACAACTCCTGTTCTGTTCGCAAGATGTAACTTCATTGTTCTTTCTCCTTTGTTCAGGGTTATTTTTTTGAAATTTCCATACAATCCAGCCCCTGTTCCAGATTCCATCATCCTGTCTGAAACACTATCGTGACCTGGGGCAACATGCGTGAAAGTCTCTTTTGTCTCTCAATCTCTCCGCAACCCTGACAAGAGATGACTGCCAAGGCCGCAGGCAGGCAGGCAGAACCAGCCGGCGACCCAGCCACCTTGCAGCGTTTATTAATGCACCGACTGATGCACGGCATCCCCGGGCATTGCCGCATCCAGGTGTTCAGGATACTCCTTGACATCATACTTCTTTTTAAGCTTTGCCATGAGCTCATCCATGTACTTCTGCTGTTTTTCCCTGAGCATCTTCTGTTGAAGCCCGTTCTTTGCCTCTTCAAAACTCTGCTGGGAAGCAGGAGACTTGTCTGTAACCTGAATTATATGATAACCGAAGTTTGTCTTGACAGGACCGCTTATCTCACCCTTTTTAAGGGAAAAAGCGACCTTCTCAAATTCCGGAACCATGCGTCCCTTTGTAAAGGCGCCCAGTTCTCCACCCTTCTGTTTTGAGCCAGGATCATCTGAATATTCTTCGGCAAGCTTTGCGAAATCAGCCCCTTTTTTCAGTTTCGCTTCTATAACCTTCGCCTTGTCCAGGGCCTTGTTCCATGCCTCCTTGTCAGCTCCGGGGGCGACCCTGACAAGGATATGCCGCGCGGTTACAGTCTCGGGCTTCTTGAATTCATCCTTGTGACTGTCATAGTATTTCTTCATTTCCGCATCAGTAACCTTGACCTTGTCCTTGACCTTTACCTCCATATATTCCTGGGCAAGAACCGCATTGGTCATATCCTGAATACGCCTTTTCACATCAGGTTTCTTGTCCATGCCCTCCCGTTGCGCCTCCATGGACATCAGGGTCATCTGCACCCACCTCTCCAGGAGCCTTTCCTTGAGAGCGGGATTCCTCATCAAGGCCATCTGCAACTGGGGCGGCATACCCTTTACCTGGGCCTCAAGATCAGCCTTGGTCAACGTCTGTTTGCCAATGGACGCGAGCAGATCATTATTGGCGTCAGAGGCAGCAGTTGCAGCGCCCGCGAGAAACAGTGACGCCCCCAGGGCACATGTCATTACAGCAAACTTCTTTCTCAATACTTTCATCAAATTCTCCTTTTCTTTACAAATAAAAACCTGCGTCCCGGCCACCAGGAAACAGATATGTTAAAAATGTGCTCAAAAATCTACACCCTGCCACAACACGGTTCAAGAATAAATTTGCGACCTCCCTGCCCCGACCCCGGCAGAAACGCAAACAATTATAACATTTCCCCGATAACAGCATAAGAAAACTGTAGAATGGCAGCCTGCCAGGGTAAACACATTATGATGGATATCAAAAAATGGCAATTTTTGTATAAAAACGACTAACGTATTATGGATTTCCCTGGATAACAGCCCGGCATTACGGTAGTATTGGGCGCTATAACAGAATCCGGCCCGACAACCGTTCCGGGATTGGTAACAGAGTTACACCCTGTCTGCACATTATCACCGAGAATAGCGCCCAGTTTCCGCCTCCCGGTATCAACAGCCCGGCCATCAACCCTGATTCTCACTGTGCCGCTTACAAATTTCAGGTTGGCCATCTTTGTGCCGGCCCCGAGATTCACATTTCTGCCAAATATTGAATCTCCCACATAGGCAAAATGCCCTGCCTTGGCATTATCCAGAAAAATGGAGTGTTTGACCTCGGTAGTATGACCCAGTACACAGTTCCTGCCCGCAAAGACATTGCCTCGCAGATATGCGCCCTGACGCACCTCTGTGCCGTCGCCAATTATGGCCGGGCCCTTTACAAGGGCACCCGCTTCCACTGCAACGCCCTTGCCAATGCGTATCCCCTCTCCGATGAAGACAGAACCGGCGCACAACACCGACACATCTGACAGCAATTCTCCCCCGGAGACCGCGGCCATCCTGCCCTTTGTGGCGCGGTTGCATGCCACAGCAAGATCATCCCTGACAGAACCATCGGGCATGAGGAAAAAATTGACAGGAAGCGGAACGCCGGTAACAATACAGGCGTCAAGCAGAGGCATTGACGAAGAAGACAGAAAGTCCCCAAGACGCTCAAGGGCCAGCCAGGCAGGCTCTTCTTCAGACAACAGATCAGGAAATTCATGGCTCACGCCAGGGAAAAGCGAGCCGACAGCATATTCAGGCAAGGCATTCACAGGCTTAATCCTCTTCAGGCAGATCCCTTACAGCATCTTTCAGAAGCCGCATGGCGATCTCCATATCATAAAGATGCATGGGAGGGGGATTGCCCTCCCTGTTCTCCACATACATGGCCGCAGCCTGATTAAGGGCCGTCCATGGCACCCACCCATGCTCATCCCACATGGCCGGATTCTCATCATCCCATAGCCTGAAAGCAATATCATCTTCCATTAACTTGACATACATGCGAAGGTTCTTGTTTGTCAAAACAGGATAATAGTATAGTCCTTTCTGATCCTGCAACTTTTTCTCCTTCAATGTCTGGTATCCGCCCTGCAATGCGCCGGCAACACGGCCTCTGCAAGCAGATATGGAATTACTGATGGCAAAATCAAAAAATACATGTTAACAATTTACATCCACCTGTCAACACATAAAATTGCCATGACTCCCGCAGTGATATATGTTATATTGATTATGGTGATAACTATCGAATGCAAAGCAGAAAAGAGATATGCCGGAAACAGCAGGATGGGATATTAATACGATTATTCCCAGACAATTATCTGACACCACACTTTCACGCCGTATCTGATGAATATATTTAACATGGATACGTCTGAAATGATTGAAGGAGACCTTCCGGACCGGGCAAGGAAGCCCGTATTGAATGGAATTCAATCAACAAAGGAAGATTGAAAAGTAATGTGGGATACACAAGAATTTCATGAGTTACCTCCATTGGAGTAAATTAATGAAATATCCAAAGATTAAATCAGTTGTATCAATTGACGACCATAATTTGTCAGTAGAGTTTGATAATAAAATGCATCTTACCGGGCAAGGCAGGCGGTTTTTCCTGTTTCCCAACCCGCACCCTTGCCGCCCCTTATGCGTGTCAACAAGGAGTCAGCATACTGCCTTGTTCCCCGGTAGCCTGACAGACATACAGGGGCGCCCGTACATCTATCTGTAATTCTGTTATAAAAAACCGGAGAAAAATCCAATGAGTCAACCTGGCAACAAAGATAAAACAAAAGACGCCATACTGAAATGTCCTGTGGGGAACAGGGAGTGCGACCTGCCTGACGAAATCGGGAAGTGCAGGGCAGAGATAAAAAGGCTGTCCAGGCTGGTAGCCACAGATCCGCTTACCGGCCTCAGGAACTACCGCTATTTCTCCGAGACGGTGGAACGGGAGCTTGAACGCACACGACGCACCGCCCTTCCCTCCTCCCTGATAATGATGGACATAGATTATTTTAAACAGATCAATGACAGATTCGGACATGAGGCTGGAAACGAGGCGCTCTGCTTTGTGGCATCCCTGCTCGTTAAATTCACACGACAGCTTGACACCCCATGCCGATACGGCGGCGAAGAATTCGCCATCATCCTGCCAGGAACAGGGTTGCAACGGGCCATAAACACGGCAGAAAGGCTGAGGGAAAAACTGGCCTCAACCCCTCTGCGACTTGACGGAGAAGATATCTTCATTACCGCCAGTTTCGGGGTGGACGTATTTCATAACAGTGACAATTGCTCACCTGGCGAATTTATTGACAAGGTGGACCGCCACCTGCTCAGGGCAAAGGCGTCTGGCAGAAACAGGGTGTGCGCCGGCAAGCCGGAAGCCAGGGTGGATACCCGCATAACCGGAAAGGAAAAGGCTGCCCTGTACAATTTCTCCACCCCTGATGAGCAAGGATTATCTGAAAATGAGTAATAGCGCGACAGACAGAAAAAACACCATGACAATATGCATCAGCAGCGGCAAAGGCGGCGTTGGCAAGACATCCATTGCCATCAATCTCGCCATTGCGCTTTCCGGCAGTGGCGCAAGGGTGCTGCTCCTTGATGGCGATCTCGGCCTTGCCAATGTTGATGTCATGCTTGGTCTTACGGTAAGCAAAACCATCAGGGACATCCTGGAAGAGGAGCTTCCGCCATCCGGGGCAACAATTGAAGTCAGCAAAAATTTTTATGTGCTGCCAGCCACTTCAGGCGTACCGGAGATGGCAAGGATGAATCCTAACGATCAGGCGATTCTGAGGGATATTATCAACAGGATTGCACAGGACTTTGACTATCTGATAATAGACGCCTCGGCAGGCATAGGTCCGTCGGTCACCTGGTTCAACTCCATGGCAGACATGAACATGGTCATTCTGACCCCGGATCCGGCCTCAATAACCGACGCATACGCCCTTATGAAGGTGCTATCCACCAAACACGGCATAAAACGGTTCCATCTCCTGGTCAACATGATAAAAAACAGCGCGGAAGGCAAAAGGGTCGCATCAGGCATCACCAATGTCACAAAGAAATTTCTTGGCCTTGAACCGGAGATAGCGGGCTTTGTAACTGCCTCCCAAAAGATGTCCAGGGCGATAATGGAGCAGACCCCCTTTATGGAACTTTATCCGGATTCAAAAACAGCCACTGACATAAAAAACCTGGCGTCAAAGATATCAGGACAGTGAAGGCCCAGGACCGGGCAACACGCTTGACATGGAGACTGGCAACGCCTCACCCAGGAAAGTCATGAAACTGTAA
>CAYXYO010000251.1:0-4181 GCA_964469365.1 uncultured Desulfobacterales bacterium
GAGAGCTCGGTAAAAACAGAACGTCGGCCTTCCTCAGCCTCTTTTATCATTTCAGGCAGGCGGTAAAGTCCCTGGGGACCAAAGACCATGTCCACATAATCCATGCGCTTTAACAGGCGGCGCCCCTCCTGTTGGGCCACACATCCTCCTATGCCGATTACAAGGGCAGGATTGCGTCTCTTCAAAGGCTTGTAGCGTCCTGCGAGGCTGTAAAGTTTGTGTTCAGCCTTTTCCCTTATGGAACAGGTATTTATGATGATGAGATCAGCCAGGTCAGGCCGGTCAATCCTTGCGTAGTCGTCATCAAGAAGCTGCAATATTCTTTTGCTGTCATAGTCATTCATCTGACAGCCGAAGGTGGCTATAAATATGTTTTTTTTCTTTTTCACGATTCGCAATTATAAAAAGGGGAAACCGGAAAAACCGGTAACTGTTTATATTGTCCTGTCTCCGCTTACAGAGACCTTGACACGGTAGAGCACAGTTTCAGCATGCATGAAGTCGTCATCATCCTCATAATGCCTTATGATTGCAAAAAACAGGTTGTCTCCGCTTATGGTCATAAACCTGAAGGGCTCTTCCGTTGGCAAAGGCAATGTAATCACGCTAAATCCGCCCTTGCCATCCGGGCCGGCAACGGAAATGCTTTTTCCATTGCCTGACTGATATAGCAGCAAACCGCCCTGATGTCCTTTACGGTAGACCAGGGCGTTTATTCTCCCCGGCTCTTCCTTGTCTGAAAATGCCCGGCTCTCATTTAACGCGCTCCACAACAATCTGTTATTTCTGAATATGTGCAATATGCCATTTTGGTCAAAGGAACAGAGAAGAGGCGCATTGTATCCGCCAAACCTGACCATAAAAGTATGGGCAAGGGCAAAGTTTCCAGGAAGACTTTTTCGTTCCAGATATGATATGCCCCTGGCATCAGGCTGAAGCAGGTAAAAGAATGCCGCCACATCCTCCGGAGCGTCTTTCCAGGGTTGTCCCAGGAGTGAAAGTCCGCCTCCGGGAGTTATATCCCGGAAACATAGCCAGAGATTAATGTCATCACGTATAAGTTTCAGGCCATTGTCTTCAAGCTTCAACAGGATGGAACTCATGCCATATCCAGGCAACAGCCTGTTTACAGCTATAAACCCATCGTGCCCGGAAGCTGAACAGCTCACCGGCATGCCATCTCCCGTCAACCTGAACACAAAGGTTTCGCCCTGTGTCATGCATGGCGAAACCGACAGTTGATCCTTTGCAAGGGTAATAATTTCATCCCTGCCATCACCATTTATATCCCTTATCAGAATATCTATTGCCTCAAGGGACATGGAGCCTGTCTTCTCAGGCTCTGAGAATCTGAAATTACCTATTGGGCCCGCAGGCAACATGTTGTCAACTTCAGTTGCCTGAACTTTTTGGGCAGCGGCAACCCTTGTGTAATGTCTGGGCTCCGGAAGGCTTCTTATGGACAGATCAACCCCCTCGTCAGTCAGGGCAAGCAGCAGGTCAAGGGCATTTTTTCTCATTAATTGACTGTCATTGCCATCTGGTTCAGTTTCAAGGTTTCGCCATTTGATTTGCGGCAACATATCAGCCAGATCCATTGCCATTGTGTCTGCATACGCGCCACAACAATTATTTTTCCTTTTGTCAACAACACCTCCGGTCAGCTCGGCGAATCTTATGGCAACCGCGCCCGGGGCAAGTTCCGCGGGCATGACCTTGTCCACAGGAATGGCGACAAGAGACGTGCCCTTTTGAGACTGAACTGACAGAAGAGAGGAATTGCAGGAGTCTGTCTTTTCCTGGCCGCAGTTGTAAAAGAGCTTAAAGAGGTCGCCTTTTCCGCATCGAACCCCGGAAACGGTTTCCAGGATTACCCTCTCCTTATCCATGGCGGTTACAACAGCTTCCACAGGCAACAGGTCTTTTATAACCGCATCAGGAATTTCAGGGAGGAGTGGTAATGCCTCGCCCTCTGCCGGGAGGACAGCTATATCAATAATGAACAGCATCACCAATAGAATTTTTTCATATAACCTGTATGTCCTGTTTTCCCTGCGCATAGTCCTTTTTTTACCGATTTTTTGTGGCTACGAGTTTATTGACATATCCCCTTCTGCCTGCACCATGCCATCCAGAAAATTCTGCTTGACAGGGCAAGGGCCGAACCTGCGGCAATATATACGCCCCACACAATGGAGCCGTGCAGGGACGACATCCTGAGAAGTTTTCCCATTACGATCATTGCGATAATCAAAAACCAGTTCTTTATGGCAATAAAGCCTCCAAGGCATTTCCCGTCACCGCGTTCAATAATCCGCCGCACGGACCTCCGGGCGCTCCTTACGAAAACCAACTGGCCTTTCAACAACCCGACAATCACTGCCACAGCAAGCCACCACCAGGCAAAATCAGGCAATGCCAGCATATTCCATCCCCCCCTCAGGGCAAGCAGCAACCCCACAAGGCTCCAAACAACCGCCCCTGTCAGGAGATGGACAGAACAAGTCGCCGCAGGTTTGAATGTGTCAAATTTTATCATTTAGTTCTGTTTGCTTACTTAAATGCTCCTTTAAAGTAGATTCATTCTATTGTATAGACAGACAATCTACAATAGCTGAACAACATTTTCAAAAAGGTTGGCCCTATCATGCTGAAAAAAAGAATTACCATACTTCAGATATTCATGGTTGCGCTTTGCGCCTTGCAACTTTTCTCTCTGAATGCATTGTGCGACACCGTTCTTCTGAAAAACGGAGATCGCTTGTCAGGCAAAATCAAAAAAATGGATCATCTTACCATTGCCATCCAGACAGATTATGCAGGCGAAATATATGTCAACCGCAATAGCATAATATCCTTTTCCACTGATAATCCTGTAACTATAATGTTTAATGATAACACCCTGGCGCAAGTGCCTGTTAAGGCGGTTGTTGACTCCATGATGGAATCAGGGGACAGCAACTCATCAGACAGTGTAATGTCACTTGGAGATATAGCCTATCTGAATCCTTCACCAGACATTACAGGCGTTGGCACAGCCTTTTCCGGCCAAATCAATATTGGGGGAATACGTAAAGGCGGAAATACAGTATCAGATGAATGGCATTTCGATTTTGATTCCCGTTTTGACAGTGGGAAAAACCGTTACATCTTTGATGGTGTTGCCAATTACGAGAGCGCTGACCACAAAGACACTGAACTCAAATGGTTTTTACAAAGCAGATATAACAGGTTTTTTGACAAACACTGGTATGGACTGGGGAACTTTTCATACGAATACGACAAGTTCAAGGGGCTGAGAACAAGGATTAATTCAGGCGTCGGCGCGGGCTACCAGTTTTTTGATGATGATGAAAGTCATCTTTCCGCTGAATTCGGCCCAAACCTTGTGTATGAAAAACTGAAAGAGGAAGGAGATAACTGCTATGCTGCGTTCAGGTGGGCTGCCACCTTCAGGCATCCTCTTATCATGCACAAGCTGGATTTTTTCCACAACCATTCCTGCCTGGTCAGCATGCATCAACTTGATAATATCATAGTTAAAACAAGTACTGGCATGACAATACCCATCGTCATGCTGAACATACAGACATCCATTCAGTTTGACTGGGACTGGGAGAATATTCCTGATCCAGGGAAAAAGAGAACCGATACCCGTTTTATCATAAAGGGAGGTTATTCCTGGTAACTGCCCTGACTGTTTCCGCGAATCTCACCTTTTCCCGCTGAAGAGAGGATATCCACCCTGGTGCCTCCATTTTTGATTGAGGCTATTTTACGCACATGCAGGGCCAGGGCCTTTTGAAGCCTGTAATCCGGACAGAGCAGGGCAATATCCCATCCCTGGAAATTGTCCCTGAAACGTCGTCCAAGGGTACTGTAAAGTCCTGTAAGCTCCCTGCTCTGTTTAATGCGTTTGCCATAGGGAGGATTTGAAATGATCCAACCATGTTCCAGCTCTTCCGGCCTGACAAGTTTTGCAACAGATTCCTTCTTTATTTTCAATATATCTGTTACTCCGGCACGCTGGGCGTTAAGACGGGCACTCTTAACAGCTTCCACATCATAATCACTGGCAAAAAACTCAAGGGAGGATCGGCGCACCTTCAATGCCTGTTGTCTGGCCTCCTGTCTGAGCTGCTCCCACATGTCCCGGTCAAAATTTTTCCACTTTTCAAAGG
>CAYXYO010000252.1:0-3918 GCA_964469365.1 uncultured Desulfobacterales bacterium
GTGCCGCCGTTAGCCAGTTCCAGTTTCCCTTTCATTAAATCCTGAGCACCGGTAAAGGCGCCTTTTTCATGGCCGAACATCTCGCTCTCTATCAGCTCTTCAGGTATGGCCGCGCAGTTCACCTCCACCAGCGGTTTATGACTGCGCCTGCTGAGCCGGTGAATTGTCTGGGCCACGAGCTCCTTGCCTGTGCCGTTTTCACCATGTATCAACACCCACGCGTCGGTTGGAGCCACGATCCTGATCTGTTCAAGCAGCCGCTGCATCGCAGGACTTTTGCCTGTAAGTTGCCTGGAATCCCCGGCCTGTGACGCCTTTTCCTTGAGCAGAACATTCTCATTCTGAAGTTCATGGAACTTGATGGCATTTTGTATGGTAAGGATCAGGGAGTCGTATGAAAGTGGTTTTTCAATAAAATCATAGGCCCCAAGCCGCGTGGCCTTTACTGCCGTCTCCACGTTGCCATGGCCTGACATTATGACCACCGGTATGTCGGCCCATGCCTCCTTTATACGTTCCAGAACGGCCAGGCCATCCATGCCGGGCATCCAGATATCCAGCAGCACCAGGTCAGGCAAGGAACGGTTCATTATGTCAAGGCAGCTCTCTCCACCTGTTGCCTGAACAATGTCATACCCTTCATCCTCAAGGATGTCGGATACCGAATCCAGAACGACCTGTTCGTCATCAACCACAAGGATTTTGTTCATTACAACCTCATCATACCGGAAATTCCATTATAAATGTCGCGCCGCCTTCATCTTCATCTCCATGTCCAAGGTAGATGGAACCGTTATGATCCGCCATTATGGAACTTACAATGGCAAGACCAAGGCCTGAGCCTCCTCCCTTTCTTGAAAAATAGGGCTCAAAAAGCCGGTTCCTGTCCTCCTCGCTGACCCCTGGCCCTGTGTCGCTTACAGATATCCGCACCTTGCCGCCTCCTGCGTCATGCTCAATGGAGATTGCAATCTTTCCGCCGCCGGGCATAACTGAAATGGCATTGTCTATCAGGTTGATAAGGGCCCTCTTGATCTGGTCAGGGTCAATGAGCAGTTCAGGACATTCATCCTGAGGCGTAAAGACAATTTGCACATTGCTGCTGTTATCCATATACAGCGCGATTACAGAATCCACAAGTTCCGCAGGGTGCACCTGCCTGAACACAGGGGCCGGGGTCCTGGCAAACCTTGAAAACTCATCCACAAGCCTCCTGAGCTCATCTGACTGGCCTATAATGGTCTCTGTGCATCGCACAAAGATTTCCTTTTCTTCCCCGTGAAACCTTGACCTGTACTTTTTGTTCAGACGCTGGGCTGACAGCTTTATGGGGGTAAGCGGATTCTTTACCTCATGGGCAATGCGTCTCGCCACTTCACGCCATGCGGCCATGCGCTGAACTTTTTCTATTTCCGTAAGATCATCAAACACGATTATGACCCCGAGCGGCAGGTCTGTCTGATCCTTCAGGACGGCAAAGTTTACAAGCAGGGAGAGTTTTCTGCCCTGACGTTCCATTACTATGTGTCTCTGCAGCACACCCTTTCCGGCCCTGGCCAGATCCCGCCTGATGTTTTCAAATTCCACGGTCTGATTTCTGTCAAGTATGGATGAGTAATGTGAACCTATAACCGCATCCGATTCTATTCCCAGCATGACGCAGGCTGAACGGTTTATGGTGGTCACCTTCCCTTCCATATCAATGGAAATTACCCCTGTTGTAATGCTGTGAAGCAGTATCTCCATGTAGGCGCGGCTGTGTTCAATCTCCCTGTAACTCTCCCGCAGCCCCCTGGTTGCCTTTTCCGCCAGGGCCCTTGCCTCTTTCAGGTCCCTGGTCATTGTATTGAATGCCCTCACAAGACCGCTGAGTTCATCCCGTCCCCTTGCCTCAAGGGTGAAATCAAGGTCTCCTTGGGCAACCCTGTGGGTGGCGTCAGCCAGCATCTGCACAGGTTCCGTGATGCCTCTTGCCATGCGTATGCCAAACCATATGGCCACAAATATGATAAGCATGGTGATGAGGAACAGGGTTATGATAAGGGTGGCCTTTATGGGGTCCTGAAAGAGCCTGAACTGGTTATACTCTTCATAACCGCGCCGCACCTCGTCAAGCAGTCCTGACAGGTTACTCGCAAGGGCCTTGCCTGCCATGAGAAGCAGTACCGGCTTGCCATCAGGATTCATCACCGGAACAGCGGTTTTTACAAGCTCTCCATTTTCCATGTCGGAATGGATTGTGACTGTTTCCATCCTGTCCAGGATATCCCTGATCTCCACAGGGTCCGGAATGGCAGGTTTCTGAAGCAGGGGAAGGCGCACCCGGCTCCACAGCGACCTTCCTTCAGGAGTCAGTATCTCAATATAATGCAGTTTTTCATCTCCGGCCAGATGTCCGGTCATGAAAAATCTGTAGGGATTGGCGCATGCCTCCGCGGCGCATTCAATATTAAAGGTGCCATTGGAATCAAAACACCTGCCGGCAAGCGCCCCTGCCATATCCACGGCATATCTTTTTACCAGATCACTCTGTTCCTCATAATAGCTCTGTCCAATGGCAACAGCATTTTCCAGGGCCGCGTCAACCCTGCTGTCAAACCAGTAGGCAAGACTCGTGTTCAGAAAGTAAAGCGACACAAAAAAAAGCAGTATGGTGGGTAAAAGCGAGAGAAAGATAAAGGCGGCTACAAGCCTTGTGCGAAGCCTTGCCCCCAGGATGTGACGCCTGTCTTCAAATATCAACTTTACAATATTCCGGATAACCAGAAAACAGAGGGTAAGAATCAGCAGTATGTTGATATTTATGACTGTAAAGATGAGGATATTGCTGCCAAGTGGCAGCGGGCCGGCCTTGGAAATCAGGTAGTATTCAATAATACAGAAAATGATTATCAGTGCCGCGGCCACGGCCATGATAATACGTTCACGGCGTCTGCGCTGGAATTCCTGTGAATTAATTGCTGAAGGTAATTTCATTCCAGTCTGTTGTATATCCCCATGATGAGAATATGGAGACAAGGGGCTTGAATGGCATAAGGAGATCCACCTTTCTGGTAACTGACGCCCTGACCCTTATTTTGTATTCCGTACCCTTGTCCAGTTCAACGAGCTTTATAACAGGTTGATTTTTAATCTCAAAAACGAACCGGTTGGCTTCGCTCATGTGTCTGACGCTCACGATTCTTGGCGTTTCCGTTCCGAATCCTATCTGAAAATATCCCTTTATCACATCATAGTACAGTGTCCGCGTGAGGTTCAATGAAACGATTGTGGAATCCCAGAGCGTGCCGTCCGCGAGAAGCTCAACATCATAGTTGACCTCAAGAGGCGTGCCGCTTTTCACAACTTTTTCAGCATCAGCCGGATAACCGTTGTCCAGACGAAATGATATCAGAAGAAACTGGTTGTCACCCGTCCGGGTTATATGGGAAATAGCCGGTTCAACAGACTGTTCCGCAGCAGAGACAGGGCCGTAGGAAGGGACAGACGCGGTCAGGCCATACCACACAATGAGGAACAGCAGAATTCGTCCGTAATATGCTGGTCGCTGTATCATCCTGAACGTCGCAGGTTCCGGCAAGGGTTTTCTGAATCCGGCTCCGGCCTATTTTCTTCTCTGAAGAACAAAATAGGCGAGTCCCCTCATCTGTTCTCTCAGCTCGGTTTTTTCAAAAAGGTCAAGCTGTTCACACGCATCTTCAATCAGCTTTTCCGCCTTTTTGCTGGTATATTCAATGGCTCCAGTGGAAAGCAGCAGGCTGCGAACCCACTCCATGTCAGAGGTGGAGGGAAGCCCCTGCCGCAATAGGGCCATGAGTCTCGCGTTGTCATCTTCCGACGCCTTTTCAAGGGCAACCACTATGGGAAGGGTAAGCTTGCCTTCAGCCAGGTCAGTGCCTATGGCCTTGCCGAGTTCAT
>CAYXYO010000253.1:0-11311 GCA_964469365.1 uncultured Desulfobacterales bacterium
CTTCAGGGTAATATGGATTGTGGCAGGTCTCCTGGTCAGAAAAAATGCCAGCAACAGGGGCAGCGCCATTTCCATCAGACCGGAGTAATGATTTTTGTTTACATAGGTGCCGAACCAGCCACCATTTACAGGCCATGTCCGCAGGAACCATAACACCTTTCCATTGGGAGCGAGATAGTTGAGTATGGAAATTACAGCATATATAAAGGCAAAATATGCTATCGCCCTGATTGTTACATCGCGTCTTTTCCATTCCAGACAGTGTTGAACAGTCAGCAGATATGTGGCAATGCAGGCAGTAAAGTTCAGAATGGCCAGAATGGTGAGCCCTGGGGCAAGGGATATTGGCATCCAGGCGTCAGGGTCCAGCAGATAGATTGTAATGCTGTACTTTTCCCATGTGGCAGGGGCCAGCAGGCGCAGCCATGTCGGTGGCAATGGGATGAGTTGTAATAGCATGTAAAGGAGTATCAGGAAAAGCGGAATGGTTCCAGGTGGATAAACAGGGGCGTATGATGCCTTGCCGGTTCCGCGGAGATAGAGGATGAGAGAAAGAAACAGAAGGAACGATATGATGGCGGACGACCATGGCTCGGTCATGCCAAAGAGCAGAGGCGCCAACAGCAGCGCGGCGTTCAGAAATATGTGGCTCCAGCGCGTCATTGAATTGGTATGTTGTATATTATTTTTTCCGGGATTTCATATACCATGCGTTCAGCAGCGGCGCGGCCTATAAGGGCTGCGGCGGCCTCAAGACCGCCTGATAGCAGGGGAGGCCGTCTTGTCGGGGAGTGGCCGTCAGATGCCAGGACATGTACTACATTCCTTTGCAGCAGCAGTTTCGCGCAATTCATCACTTCCTGTCCGAAGTCTCCGGTGAGACTGCCTGCGGTGACCTGTGCAAGCGCGCCCATCTCAACAAATCTGGCAAGGAGCGACGGGTTCCTCATTATGGATATGTTGCGTTCCGGATGGGCGATGACCGGTGTGCATCCAGCCATGCGCAGGTTGAAAATAAACCTGTCCGCATGGGCGGGTATGCCTGTGTGGGGGAATTCCAGCAGCACATAATCCGTATTGTTTATGGACTGTTGCTTTATGATATCGATTTTTGTGAATATGCAGTTTTCACCGCCTGGCAGCAGTCTCAGTTCCAGTCCCTGTTTTTCAAGGTATACGTTTACATAGTTGACCATGGAGACGGCCCTGGGCCACATTGTGTTGTCTTCACACATGTGGGGCGTGGCCACAATATATTTCGTACCGTCCCTGGCCGCCATGGTTGCCATTTCAAGCGTACCCTGCAGGTTGGCTGGACCATCGTCAATGCATGGCAGTATGTGGCAGTGCAGATCTATCATCTACACATCTGTCTCCCCTTTTTCCTCCGTTTCATCTTCACCGTAATGACCGTATCGGCTGTAATAATAGTTGTAATAGTAGTCGCTTTTTTGGATGTTAAGGGCGTTTATGACAATACCTGCAAGTTTGCCGTTGACATCTGCAATGGAGCGTATGGCCCTTTTTACAGCGTCATAACGTGTTTTATGGGCCCGTGTCACCATTACTATGCTTTCAACCATCCTTGAAAGGATTATGGAATCGGCCACGGCGAGTACAGGCGCCGAGTCTATAATAATCATCTGGTATTCAGATGACGCGGATTCAAGGAGGCTCTGGAGGCGTCTGGATGATAAAAGCTCTGAGGGATTTGGAGGCACTGGCCCTGAAGTTATGACGTGCAGATTGTTTACATCATACCCCTGACTTACTATGGGCCTGTCAACTGCCCCCGCGAGGAAGTTGCTTAACCCGGCGCTGTTGTCAAGCCGGAACACCTTATGTACTCTTGGTTTCCTGAGGTCCGCATCAATAAGCAGCACTTTTTTGTCCATCTGTGCCATGATAAAGGCGAGATTGGACGCGATGGTTGTCTTGCCTTCCCCTGCCTGGGCACTGGTTACCAGTATGCTGCCAGGGGTTTTGTCAGGAGTGGAAAGCAGTATTGACGTCCGGAGCGCACGGAAACTTTCAGCAAGGGGAGAGCGTGGCGCGTCATAGGTCGCCAGGTTGAATTCATTGTTTTTCCGGGCCTCGCTGAAGGGAATGGTACCCATACATGCTGTTTTCAGTATCCTTTCAGCTTCTTCCGGGTAATTTACCGTATCATCAAGGTACTCAATAAAAAAAGCAAGGCCTATGCCGCCGAAAAGTCCCAGCACCAGGCCAAGCAACATGTTTCTCAGCTTTCTGGGTTTTAGCGGGAATATCGGGACCTCAGCGGTTTCGACCACCTCCAGATTTACCGGCTGGGTCTCTTCGGTGATGCTTTTTTCTTCTATTTTTACCATCAGGGCGTCGTATAATTTCCTGGTGGTATCCACCTCCCTTTTAAGGGCGCTGTACTGGATGAACCGTTCGTTCAGTCTCAAGGCTTCTGCCCTGGTTTTTTCCATCTGCTCCTGAAGATTTTCAAGTCTGCCCCTGGCAAGTTCGAAGTTGTTTTTGATGGAACGTATGCCCCTTGAGATTTCATCCCGCCTTTTGTTTTTAAGGAGCTGGAGGTCGCTTACAGCCTTTTTCATTACCGGATGTTTTGCGCCATATTTGCCAGAAAGGGTCATTATGTTTTTCTCGGAAAGCACTATCTGTTCGTTCAGGGTCTGCAGCGCCTTGTTGTCCGCAATGGCAGGAATGGTCTCGGCAGCGTTGAGATTGTTGCCCACCTTGCGTACCATCTGGTAAAGGGCCTTGTATTCCTCGAACTCTGCCTGGGCCTTGACAATTTGTGAGCTGAGTGCGGAGAGTTTCTGCGGTAATACGGTTAACCTGTTTTCCAGGGTAACGATGTCGTTCTTTTTCATGTAACGGTGAAGTCTCTCTTCCGCCTCCTTCACCTTGTTTCCTTCTTCCGCGGCTTTTTTGGTCATCCATTCCAGTGTGCGCCGCGTGGCGTCCATCTTCATGTTGAGTATGGTCTCTATGTAGGCCTTGGCCACGCTGTTGGCTACCATTGCGGCGAGTCTTGGGTTGGGGGATGTGTAGGAGATTATTGCCAGGCGTGTTTCAGGCAGAGGAGTTACGGATATTTCTCTTGCTATAGCTATGGCGAGCATCTCGCGTTTACTGAGCTCAGGCGAAGTGGCAGCCTCAGATGAAGTGTTGTTGGAGTCTGAAGGTAATATCTCCAGCATGTCTTTCAGGGCACCTGATATGGACTCTTTGATGGCATGGAATATGGTGGTTTTTTTCCTGTCTATTCCCATATACCTGTCCCAGGTGTTTTCCAGGTCGAGCATGTCAACCACCCTCAGGGCAACCCTTCTGCTCTTTATGATCTCTATCTGTGTTGAGAGGAATTCAGGATCCCACATGCTCTGGTAATACCTGTCAGCCAGGCTTACCGTCCGGCTTTTTTCGATCAGGACTTTACAGTTACCCTGGTAAAGCGGGGTCGTGGAAAAGGTGACTATGGCCACCACTGTGATAGTCACCAGCAGAAACGCGGCAATGAGCCGCTGTCGTTTGACAATTACCCTGAAGTAATCCCTCAGGTGTATCTCTTCCTCATCCTTGAACAGGATCTCAGGTTCGGTAAGATTTTTATCCAAACTTGCCTCTGTACGATTTTGTAACGATTTATTTCCAGTATTGACATGTGACGAACGCAGGCAGACGACAACCTTGTTCTATGCGGGATATATCAGAAAAATGACTCGGGAACGACTATTATGTCGTCTGGAAGTATTTTTTCATGCATTGATACATCCTCGATTTTTGTCTCCTTACCGTCTTTCTTTCTTATTATGTACACTCCCCCCTTGGAGGCTATGTCAGTAAATCCCCCGGCCATTGCTATGGCTTTCATTACGGTCATATCTTTTTCATAAAGGTATGAGTTGGGTTTTTCCACCTCTCCCGTAACATAAAAATAACCTGCCTTGGGCACATAGATGTTGTCTCCGTCCTGCAGAAGTATATTCAGGCTGGGGTCTCCCTCTTCCATAAGCTGTTTCAGATCAATGGATATTATTTTTTTTTCGTTTTTTCCCTCGCCTTTTCTTTTGATGATGATTTTCCCACCGGCATTCTTTTTCAGCCCTTCGGCCTTTGATATGAGCTCAAGCAGTGTTGTGGGGCCGCTCAGTTCATGCATGCCAGGTTTTTCCACCTGTCCAACTATAACAACCTTCTTGCTTTTGAACTCCTGTATGAAAACCGATACCTGGGGGTTGATTATATAACCGTCAGCCAGTTTCCCGGCTATGGCCCTGGCTATTCCGGAAGTGGTTTCGCCGCTTACATGGACTTCGCCAATAAGGGGAAATATTATGTTGCCGTCGCTGTTCACCCTTGCCACGGTGTCGAGATCAGGGTTGTCATATACGGTAATTTTCAGCACATCCCCTCCACCGACCCGGTAGTTGTCAGCCTGAGTCAGGGCAGGCATGAGAAGAAGTGTTACAACCAGTAACAGAGAAAAGCGCATACGCTTCATGTTGACAGGTTCCCCCCTTGATTTTCGGTAAGTTGTGAGCAGTGCCCGCGGCGTTACTGCTGCCGTAAGCCCTTGCAAGGCATATATATGCCGTCAGGGATACGGATAATAATCAATCAGCCTGTTCCAGTTTCCTGCTGCCGACAGTCATAACCATATCAAATTACTATAATGGAAAGGCTAACGCAATTATTCAACAGTATGCCCATAAAATCAAGTGGGAAACAGGGTGTCATGCCTCTCAAAGAAAAAACAGCACGGTAAAATAGCCGGTGTTGTTTGTGTAGTCAAAAGCCGAGAAGTTTGAATCTCTCTGGAGAAACCGGTACCCTGCGGCAAGGTTTAGCCATTTGAGCATTTCATAGCGGAATTCAAGGCCAGCCTTGTAAAAGTTGTCATTCCTTTCCTTGGTCTTGTTCCCATAGGTCATCTTGCCCTGAAAATCATCTCTGTGATATGAGCCTGTAATGTTCATTGATATCTTGCCGGTAATTTTCTGGTCGAGCTCCAGGCTGACTTCATTGGCCAGTATGGCCCGTGACGCCGTTATCATTGATTCATTGAATCCACTGAATGCCCTGGCAATGATGGTTGTTTTTCTGCTTATCTGGTGGCTGGCGTCTAGTTCCAGATTAAATGTGTCAAGGTCGGAATAGGCATCGTCTGAAAATGTCTTGTGGCCATAGCCGAGCTTGATTCTGCCATGCGATTTTGAGGATATCTTCCAGTCAAGTCCCATGTAAACATCGTGCTGGTCACTGTCAGGCAGGACGTTTTTGTCAAAGTCGACATTTGTGTATTTGTACTGCATGAAGGCGGATGTCTTTGGCATGAACTTGAAAAAGAGATATGCCGTTCCGCTGTTATCCATACGGTCCATGGGATTGTTGCGTTTGGCGTCATAATCCAGCATATAGTTTATGTATCCGAATTCCGCCCTGATTTTTTTGGTAAATTCCCACTTGGCCGTGAGGGAAGCCAGGTTTGCCCCGTACTTGTCCAGCATACCTATGTTTGATGATGACCTTGTGTTGTGGTTTTTTACATATTGATCCATGAGTTCAAAGGTCAGCCCACCCCTCAGATTGAACTGGAGCATGCCTTCAGCCAGGTGGTTGGTGAGATTTTCGCCGGAATAGTGATAATTCTGTTCAATGTCTGCCCGGTAGTTCAGGTATGTCTGGAATCTTCTGAAATTTTCAGACGTGTCCCTGCCGTATGAGAGACCACCGGTGCTTGCCGGACTTGTCTGTACGTCAAGAAGCTGTTCGTGGTTTCCCGGATAGGCCATCCATACGCCTGGCGATATGATGAAGGTGACCTCATCCTTTTTGTAATCCTTGGCGTTGTAAAAGTTGTCCGTATAGTATGTCCCGAAAGAAAAATAGGGATGTATTATGCCTTTTTCACCTCCGAGCAGGTCTGAATCATCTGCGGATACATCTTCCCCAGTGGTTCCCGAGGGCATGCTGCCTCCAGGAACTGCTGCGTCATCGGTTTCTGTCCCGAATCCTGCTGGAGGTTCAGGGAAGGCAGGCTCCTGTGCCAAGGCAGGAGTAGTTGTAATAGCTATAATAATGAGAAGAACAAGGTAGAGTCCGGTATGGATTAAAAATTTGATCCGATGCGCAAAAAAAACTGGTGCCATATTTACCTCTTTGCGTATATTGAAAACCGCAGGACCTGCATAATGACTTACGCAGGTCCTGTATAAAACTTTTTGTTCGTTAATTTTGTCAAATTAGACAACAGGGTGCTGTTAAAAGCCGGATTGACTTACGATTACATCCTGACCACCTCCGCCGCCTGACGGGACTGACGGCGCGGAAGGCCCGACGGGACCGGCAGGCGTATAACCAAGACCCGGAGTGTCAACGCCCATCACTCTTGCCACAACACTTTTCTGACATCCTCCTCCAATGGCGGTTTTTGCCACCACAGCCTTGGATGTCCCGGCATCAAGCATGGCATTGATACAGCTTTTACAACTGATTCCACTTTCAATGGCAGCCGACACAAATTCTGTGTCATCAATATCCTGTGACCTTGCCGCAAGCAACAGGGCCTTAAGGGGCGCTCCCGCGGACATGGCGCCTTTAATCACGGCAGCAAGACTCTTACCCTCTTTAAGGGCAACAGCGGCAACTTGCTGAAAACTGGCGGCCTTGTATTTTTGCCCGTCTATTATTACCGTTACCGCACTGGCGGTAGTTGCCAGCACAGAGAGACAAAAAAACAAGATAAAGCCGGGCAATAAATATTTTTTCATTGTGATTCTCCGTCAGACTGGTTACGGACAGGAAAGTTGTGGGGCAGATCTGGCATAGGTGCAGTCCCAATACTCGCCACTAACTTCTGTAGCCTTTGTAATTTCTTTTACATTGCCCAGTATTTTTACCTCTGGCATCTTGTATGTTTTTTTCTGTTCATTTTTCTCTTCCACCATAAACATAGTTCCCCCTTTGAGATGTAAATAAAAAGTTACGAGACAGATAGTCCATAAACCTTTTTTTATAAAAAGTCAAGTTTTTTTATTTGGTCGTTTTTTTTAACAGGTTGATAGAAAAATATTTTCTTGGGCTTATTTTTATGATGTGGATGTTCGTAATAAAAAATACAAACATTTTTCGTTACATCATGATTAATGGTTTTGCCCTGACTTTTCGGCATGTTTTTGCTATGCCTGCCATGAGCTCAAATAATGAATTTATGTTCTGAAGAACTGTTTGTAATCAGCAGGTTGCGAGCGTTATTGCTGTATCGACCTGATATGGTTCAGCGTTTCCTTGATGCCTGTGTCTATCAGTTCAGGTTCACGTGGTCTTGTAAATGTGATCACTGGTATAATATTAGCCAGTGTCGCGCATTGTCTGAATTCCATCTCAAGTATATTGGTTGGCCAGTGCTCTTCAATCACAGCAAAATATTTTGAGATGAGAAGTTTCTGAAAGGCATCCAGTAAGGATTGCTGTTTAAACATGATTTCATTTCCTGCACACAGAAAGAGTATCCAGCCTGCGGGTATGGTTATGTCAGGCTTTGTAAAGGGGACGTGGTAAAGAAGTTTAGGTATTTTATCAGTAACAGGTTGCAGGGCGGCAGGGTCAAGTCCAATGGCTTTTGCTGCGTCAGGCCACAGTTTGAGGCATGGTACGCCCGCGTGAATCAATGGTTTCCTGCCGGAAGCGCAATCAACTGCCGTGATATCGTCTGTCAGTATCCTGTAACCATGGCGATGCATTGCCGCTGCAAGGGTTGATTTGCCGTATCCCTTGTCTCCGACGATTATGAGCGCTTTGCCGTCAATCTCAACAGCGCTTCCGTGAAGCGTCAGCAGGCCTCTTTGTTGCAGTATGGCAGCCATAACTGTACCGCAGAGTGGTTGCCTTACCAGCGCCGGTTCAGCCTCCGGGCCAGGTTGCACGATCACCTTTTTCCCTTCAATGATACGGTATCTGCCCGCGGCGTTCCATGACCAGAACAGACCGTCAGACATGATTTTATGAGATATCTCCCCCCTGTTGATTACGTTCGCGGGAACGGGGAGTTCTCCTGTGCGTATGATTACATCAGGGGGTTGTGCGGCAACAGGCGTAAACTCAGGAAGATATATTTCCGATTCAAATACGAGCCCGTAATCCAGGTAGTAATAAAGCTGTTTCATGCGGTTCCCAGCCAGTCTCCAAAAGAAAAGGTCTTGAGCATCATATGCAGCTCGCCATGGGAAACAGTATGTGCGGTTGCCATCCCGTCAGCCAGTTTTCTGCCTGAGCTTTGGAGTTTTTTTATGTCCAGGTAATGCGCTGTTTCAGTGGGCAGGCTGTTAAGCCTTTTCAACATCCAGCGTCTGCCGGTATCCAGAAAAGCCTTTCTCATGCTTGGTGAAAAATCGGTCTTGTCCTTTCGTTTTCGTATCTCCTCAGGCACTATTGTTTCAAGCCCTTTTCGCATGATGTAACGGTTGAGCCCATTGTGCAATTTCTGTTCTGCCGGCAGGGCGAGACAGAATTCAATCACCCTTTTGTCAAAAAAGGGAAAGGCCGGATGAAGGTGAAACAGTGAAAAAAAACTGTCCTGGAATTCCAGGGCATAGGGGTGTATTGGTTGTGTGATATTCAGGTAATGAAAGGATGCCTCATCTGCCATGTCATCGGGTTCCATGTTTATGAATTCGTTTATCCTCTCTATGATCCCGCTTGATTGCGCAAATTCCGGTTCAAGGTAGCTTATGTTGTTCTCATAAAATTTCCGCTTCTTCCTTTTGTCTGAAATACGTTTTTTTGCGAAGGTTTTGAATATTCGCACCATGTATCTGAGGCCAGTGAGATTCTTCTTGCCTGACATCCCGCGGCATTCATGAAACAGTTTGATGAGCCTGCCTTTTCTTATCAATTCAGGAAAAAGGGTATAGCCATAGGATATTGCCGCATCTCCGTCGTGGCCGTCAAGCAGTGTGGAAATGCCCTGTCTTCTCGCAAGGGCAAGGAGGTTCCATGGCATGAAAAAATGTGGCGCGAAGAACGGTTCGTCAGAGCAGGCGCTCATGGTGTCAAAGGCAACTCCGGGATGTAGCGTGTCGGCATTCATCAAGTGGGGTATTATGTTGTCATACCGTTTTGTCACTGACGTGAAATATGCCCGTTCATCGCAGGATTTCAGCCTGTCAAATATTCCTGAAAAGGTGTGAAGATACGGATGATGCCCTTGTCTTCGCAGGATGTTTGCCGCCATGCAGACAATGGATGATGAGTCAATGCCGCCGCTCAGGTTCGCGCCCGGAGGCTTGCATGTGCGTAATCTGCATGCCACGGCCTTTCTGAATATGTGAAAGAATTCCTCCCCCCTCTCCTCCATGCCCTGCGACAGCGGTTCAGTTGGCCGCAGTGTGTAGTAACACTCCAGCCGAGGTTGCGGTTTTGTCAGGCTTATTTCAAGAAAATGGCCTGGAGGCAGCCGTTTTATGTTTTTGTAAAATGTTGACTCCCTGTCTGCCACAACACAGGTGAAAAATTCTGCTATACGTTCCGGGTTCACCTGCCTTTCCATATTGTAAAGCGCGAATATGCCACCTATTTCGGTGGCGAATACAAATGAAGATGCTGATGCGGCATAGTAGAGGGGTTTTACTCCCAGGTGATCCCTCGCACAAAACAGGCTATGATTTTTCCTGTCCAGTATGGCAAGGGCAAAGTCGCCGAGCAGGTGGTTTACGCACTCCCTGTTCCATTTTTCAAAGGCCTTCAGCACAAGGATACTGTCGGTTATCTGTGAGACAGGTATATTGTCGCACAGCATGGCGCGCAGATCGTCACGGTTGTCAAGTCTGCCGTGGAAGGTTATGCATAACCCTGACAAGGGGTCTTTCAATGGCAGGTTTTCAGACAGGGATTCAGGGGTGTCAAAGAGCATGAAATGGAGCAGACCGGCATTTTTGTCAACGAGGTGTCCGATGCCGTCAGGCCCCCGGCGCGCCATGGCCCGTCCTGCCTGTTCAAGCATTCCGGCGCTGACAGGTCTTGAATCAAGATTGAATATGCCGGCTATCGCGCTCATGTCAGGGATTGTTTTTTTTCTGTTTCATAAAGGCGGACAGATCGAATTCCCGGAATATCTCAAGGCCAGGCAAGTCTCCGGCCACTACTGTCCCGTTGACAGTCAGCCATGCGTGGGCCTTGAATATCTCACCGTTTTCCCTGCATGCTCCAATGTGGAGTCTGGCCATGTAACCATATTCTGCAAAAAGTATGGCGCCTGCGAGGGAAATGGAAAGGCATGTGGAAAATGGCACAATGCGGGACGCAATACCAAGGAGGCTGGAGATTTTTGTCATGGGGAGTGTGTGGCAGCGGCGTCCCCGCAGTTTTTCAGATGAGTTGAATGTTTTGCGGCAGACTGTTTCAACAGACATCAAGGCAAGGTGTAGTTTTAGCGTTGTCAGTAGTGACAGCGCCCTTAAAAAACAGATTTTTTCCGTGGCAGTGAGCTCAAGGAACTTACGAATCGCCGTCATGTTTCATGGCAATCAGGCCATAACCCAGCATGTCGTTCAGGAATACAGCAAGATCATGTTCGCACTGTTCCTGGTCAACATCGTATTCCGCCATTACGCCTTCCACAATGGCGAAAAAGGTGGCCGGTTTTTCAAGGATGTTCCAGATGGTGGAGCCCACCTCATTAAGGCTGCTGTATGTGCCTGAAGAGATGTCAAGGATGACAGTTTCTCCATCCAGGTCGGTTGACACCCTGTCCCTGTTTCTTGCAAACATGATATCGCTTTTTTTCATTTCATCCAGGGTAAGGCGATCTTGGTCTGTCATGTCTGGCTTCTCCCATATATGTTTGACGTCAGTTTTTTGCTGATGATTGCAACGGTTCTAATAATATAGCAGCGAACCTGCTTTTTTTGCTGTTTTGCAGGCGTTAAGTAAAGAATATATACCAATTGTCATAAAGACAAGGGTAAAACATGCAAGAACCATCAGCTGTCTGCCTATGGCATGTATGTCAGCTCCGTTCAGCAGGGCCTGCCTCAGGGCCTCCAGGCCGTGTGTGACTGGAAGACACCATGAAACCGGCTGGAGCCAGTCCGGCAGAACCGTTATCGGGTACAGTACCCCTCCAAGCAGACCGGATGTCATGGATATCAGAGCGCTGACCGGGTCGCCCTGTTTGAACACGATGATAAAGGATGCGGATAGAAGTCCTATGCCAAGAAATGGCAGCAATGTAAAAACAAAGGCGAGCAATATTGTCAGGGTGTTTTCCGTGTGAAACTGGAGGTTAAACAGAGTCATGCCTGCGATTATGTAGAGT
>CAYXYO010000254.1:0-6535 GCA_964469365.1 uncultured Desulfobacterales bacterium
TAAACATTTATCATATACCCGCCCACATTACATGTCCAAAAAACGGAAAAACAAGTTGACACATGTTTCAGAATGAAATAGTTTACCTCGAACTTGCAGCACATGCCTTGAAGATTGCCCCTGTGCCAGGACCTGGGCACCTGAAATGATGCACAAGGTCTGACCTGAGAGCAACCGACAGCATGCGATCAAGTAAGGCGTAAAAGGGGGAAATTGTTCCCTTCTGTTTTCAGTGCTTGCCAGGTAAATGGCCATCGATTTTGACTTGTCAATACGGTGGAATTCACCTCTGGTCCGCCTGTTTTGGCGAAACCAGCTTTATACTTGCAGACGACAAGGCTGTGTCACCTGTGTGGTGGCATGGCAGCCGCCTTCGCGATTTCAGGGTTATCAAAGCCGGATTGACTTCACTTGGAAAGGTCAATTGATAGCCTGATTGCCTTGCATCCACGGAAAATACCATATTGATTTTGAGATCATGTCAGTCAGACTTTTTTGGTCTGACTCCATGATCTGAACAGGTATCTTGATTGCCGGTAAAGCCTTCTGCTTCCATCCGGTCTGCCTGCGGGACAGACAACAACCTGTTAAAGACATTTTCAGGTTAAGGGAGCGGAAGAATTGTATTAAATTTCTGTGAAGGAGGAACCTTATGAGTATGGGGAAAGGAATGTTGTGTTATCTGGCAGGTCTGTTTCTGCTGCTGTTTATGGTGAGTGGAGGGCCTGTGTTCGCCCAGTCGGAAATTGACAAGACTGTCGCAGCGGCAGAAGAGAAGTACGAGAAGGCAGTAGCAGAAGCTGAACGCGCCGCATCTCTTGCCTCTGAAAAGGCTGAAAAGGCATCTGTGGAAGCGGCCGCCGCCCAGGAGAAGGGGGGCAAGATTCCATTCACCATGGAGATGGGCATTGTTATGGCAGTGCTTGTCATGGCGATACTTATGTTCATTTTTGAATGGGTCAGGGTTGATGTGGTTGGCTGGATCATGATGGTTATCCTGCCGATTCTGGGCGTCGTAACTCCCAAGGAGGCCATAAGCGGTCTGGCAAGTAATGCTGTTGTCTCCATTATTGCCGTAATCATTATCGGAGCCGGTCTTGACAAGACAGGCTGCATGAATGTGCTTGCCCGTAACATCCTCAAGCTGGCAGGCAAGTCTGAAAGCCGTATCATGACCCTTATCTCCGCTACTGTGGCCTTTATATCAAGTTTTATGCAGAATATCGGCGCTGCGGCCCTGTTCATGCCCGCTGCCATACGTATAGGCAGGCAGACCGGCATACCTGTTTCACGGATCCTCATGCCCATGGGTTTCTGTGCGATTATCGGCGGCACAATCACCCTGGTAGGCGCGAGCCCCACCATCCTTCTGAATGACCTGATTGACCAGTCCAACCAGCTTGGACTGCTCGGCGTGCAGGTTGAGCCGCTTGGGCTGTTTACCCAGACCCCGATAGGTGTCGCCCTCGTTTCAGCGGCCATCATCTACTTTATTATCCTTGGCCGTTTTATTCTTCCCAAGGGAGGAGGTCAGGAGGATTCCAAACTGCTTCCCGCGAGCATAGCAGATACTTATCAGGAGATTGCAGGCATATTTGAACTTGAGGTTCCCCAAAATTTTGAGGCAAGGACCCTGGAAGAGCTTCATGTAAGGACAAAATACCATGTTTCCATAGTAGGTGTGTACATGCCTGGAAGCACCGAGGTCAAAAATTACGCACCAACAAGAGATGAGAAGATAAGACCTGGTGAGGTTATTGCCCTTGTAGGAAACGAAGCCAGTGTAAAAAAATGTGCGGAAGATCTTGGCCTCAAACTGAAAGAGGACCTTGACGTCTTTGCTGAAGACCTTTCCCCCAACAATGCCGGCATACTTGAAGGCATTGTTACCCCAAGGTCAGAACTGGTTGGAAAGACCCTGGCCGAGGTGCAGTTCCGCAAGACAACCCATGTGGTTCCGGTTGTCCTTTGCAGGGACGGTTCCTGCCAGTTCCAGGATATAACCAGGGAGACCCTGAAAGCTGGCGATGCCCTGCTTCTTTTTGGACAGTGGAAAAATTTTCATGCCCTGCAGGCACGCCGCACATTTACTTTTACCACTGAAGTTGCAGGTGAGGTCATGCGGGAGGAAAAGGCCAGGACAGCGGTAATATGGCTTGGCATAGCCATTGCCCTTGTAATGGGTTTTGAGCCTTTGACCTCTGCTCTCGGTTTCCCGATGAAGCTTTCCCTTTCAGTATGTCTGCTGACAGGCGCCCTTGGCATGATTCTTACCAAGGTTCTTTCCATTGATGAGGCGTACCAGTCTGTTGACTGGATGACTGTTTTCCTGCTCGGCGGTCTTATCCCCCTGGGTCTGGCCTTTCAGAAGACAGGGGCGGCTGAATGGATTGCCACAACAATAATGCACGCCATCGGCACTGTTCCAAACATCATTTTCCTGCTGGTTGTGGGGCTTCTTACCTCATTTTTTACCCTTGTGGTTTCAAATGTGGGCGCTACTGTTCTGCTGGTGCCGCTCTGCATGTCAATGGCGGTTCAGGCCGGTTCTGATCCACGCATTACCGCAATGGTTGTGGCCCTGGCCGCGTCAAACACCTTTGTGCTGCCAACACATCAGGTTAATGCCCTTATCATGCGCCCGGGCGGTTATAAAACGACAGATTATGCCAAGGCAGGCTTTGGCATGACCCTTCTGTTCCTCGCTGTGCTTATAGGCATGCTTTACATGTTCTATTAATTCAGGTAGGTTCATTTTGAATGATTGTTGTCAGGGGAGTGTGAATCTCCCCTGATTTTATTTATAAGGAGAAATTTTATCATGCTATCGTTAAGTAAAAACAGGGGCATATTGAAAATTATGCCTTTTGTTGCCGCAATCCTTCCGCTGCTTTTTGCCCTGCCGGTCCTTGCCAGTGGACATGGCGAGGCGGCTGCCGCAGGAGGTCACGCTGTCCGTGATCTGACTACCACCACATTTGGTTATGCCTCACTGGCCCTGTTTGTGCTGGCATACGCCCTGGTGATCTTTGAGGAAAAGACCCACCTCAGAAAAAGCAAGCCTGTAATGCTGGCCGCCGGATTCATCTGGATCCTGCTTGCCCTCACCTACAGGGAGCTTGGCATCCCGGCCCACGAGGCACACAGCGCCATAATCCACAACATAACAGAGTATGCCGAGCTTATGCTGTTTCTGTTGTCGGCCATGACCTATATCAATACAATGGACGAGCGCAATGTGTTCCAGGCGCTGCGTTCATGGCTGGTTTCCAGGGGATTTTCCCTGCAAATCGTATTCTGGATAACAGGCTTTCTGGCCTTTATCATATCACCTGTGGCAGACAACCTTACAACCGCCCTGCTCATGGGCGCTGTGGTTATGGCCGTCGCCAGGGAAAACAAGAAGTTCATTGCCATTGCATGTATAAACATTGTGGTAGGCGCCAATGCAGGTGGAGCCTTTTCTCCCTTTGGCGATATCACCACCCTGATGGTCTGGCAGAAAGGCCAGGCGACCTTTTGGCAGTTTTTCTATCTTTTCATACCATCTCTGCTTAACTGGCTGATTCCGGCGGCAATCATGAGTATTTTTGTCTCCAAGGAGGTGCCGCCCGCACTGGCCGAGAAGGTGGTCATGAAGTTTGGAGCCAAAAGGGTAATGTTCCTGTTTCTGTTAACCATTGTTACCGCGGTATCATTTCATAATTTTCTGGAGCTGCCGCCTGCGGCCGGCATGATGCTCGGTCTTTCATATCTGGGATTTTTCTCATACTATATCAAAGTGCGTGAGAAGAGGGCCCTTGAATATGACAAGCCCCTTGGTATTGCTCCTCACGAAGGCAAAAGCCCCTTTGACCTTTTTCAGCGCATCGCCCATGCTGAATGGGACACCCTGCTCTTTTTCTATGGTGTTATTCTCTGTGTAGGCGGTCTCTCACAGTTCGGATATCTGGCCATGGTATCGCATCAGATGTATGAAGGACTTGGGGCAACCACGGCAAATGTAATGGTGGGCATCCTGTCAGCCATTGTTGACAACATCCCTGTAATGTTCGCTGTGCTTACAATGGACCCGGCCATGTCCCTGGGACAGTGGTTGCTGGTTACACTGACTGCCGGAGTGGGCGGAAGCCTGCTCTCCATTGGTTCTGCGGCAGGCGTTGCCCTGATGGGTACGGCCCGCGGCACTTACACCTTTGGCGCCCATCTGAAGTGGACCCCGGTGGTGGCCCTGGGTTATGCTGCCTCCATATATGCCCATATTCTTATCAATTCAGGCCTTTTTGATGCCATGCATTAGTATTGTCTGATATTTCTGAAGAACCTGAAATCACTATCCTGACTGTCCAGGTGGCAGTCAGGATTTTTTGTGTCTGAAACATGTTGTGATAACAGTGGCTCTCTGTTAAATAGAGGCAGTTTCCCTACCGCTGTTTTTACCGGCGGCACGGAATACCCCCTTTGAACCCAAACCGTTTCACAATTATAACTTGGACAAAATCATGGCATCTGGAGACAAACAGTTAAAAAGAATAAGAAATATAGGTATAATCGCCCATATTGACGCGGGCAAGACCACCCTGACAGAGAGAATACTTTTTTATACTGGCAGGACACACAAGATTGGCGAGGTGCATGACGGCCAGGCGACCATGGACTGGATGACCGAGGAGCAGGAGAGGGGAATTACCATAACCTCTGCTGTCACCACCTGTGAGTGGCAGGCCAAGGAGATACATATAATTGACACCCCGGGTCACGTTGATTTTACAATAGAGGTGGAGCGTTCCCTCAGGGTGCTTGACGGAGCCATTGGCGTTTTCTGCGCTGTTGGAGGCGTTGAACCGCAGTCTGAAACGGTCTGGCATCAGGCCGACAAGTACAGGGTGCCCAAGATGGTCTTTGTGAACAAGATGGACCGGCTTGGAGCCGATTTTGACAAGGTAGTCAATGAACTGAAGGAAAAACTTGGTGTAAGGCCCCTTGTGATGACCCTGCCTTGCGGGGCTGAAGATGATTTCCGCGGCGTGTTTGACGTGGTAAACAGGAAGCTCCTTGTTTGGGATGATGCTACCGAGGGGATGGAGTACGAGGCTGTTGACATACCAGCCGGGTATGAAGATGTTGTGGACGCGGCGCATGAGGAGCTGATCGAGGCCCTGGCCGACCATGATGATGATCTGATGGAAAAATATCTTGGCGAGGAGGAAATCACACCGAGGGAAATACATGCCGCAGTGAAAAACGCCTGCATATCCCTTGCCGGGGTGCCGGTGTTTTGCGGTTCAGCCCTGAAAAACAAGGGAATTCAGCCCCTTCTCGATGCGGTGGGCAGGTATTTGCCAAGTCCCCTTGACATACCGCCGGTTGTGGGCAGGAATCCTGACACAGGAGAGAAGGAGGAACGTCCGCCAAGCCTTTCCGCGCCCCTTGCCGCCCTGGCATTCAAGATACAGATGGACCAGGGCAGGAAGATGACCTTTCTCCGCATATATTCAGGGGTCCTTGAGTCAGGGGGAGAGGTCTGGAATGTGATAAAGGGCAGGAAGGAAAAGATCGCAAGGCTTCTTCTTATGCATGCCAACAAGCGGGAGCGCATCAAGCAGGCGGGCGCCGGCATGATTGTGGCCGTGATGGGGCTTAAGCTCGCATCCACAGGCGACAGTATATGCGATGAGGAACACCCTGTTATACTTGAATCAATTGACACCTACCAGCCTGTGATCTCCATAGCGGTGGAACCAAAGACAACCGGCGATCAGGACAGGATAGATGCCGCCCTTAAAAAACTTTCTGATGAAGACCCGACCTTTATTGTGAAGACAGACGAAGAGACTGGCCAGACAGTTATCTCAGGAATGGGCGAGCTTCATCTTGAAGTGCTGGTAAACAGGTTGAAACGCGAGTTCAATGCCCCTGTAAACGTCGGCAAACCCCAGGTGGTTTACCGGGAGACCATACAGGAAAGCGCGGGTGTTACAGAATGCTTTGACCGTGAAATAGGCGGAAGCAGGCAGACCGCCACCATAACTGTTTCCGTGGAACCGCTTGACAGAGGCATGGGAAACAGTGTCATCCTTGACTTTGACCCGGAGCTCCTTCCGGCCGGTTATGCCGAACTCGTTGAGGAAACTGTAAGGCAGGGGTTGGAGAGCGGACCTGTCAGGGGATTTCCCCTTATAGATGTGAAGGCCGTGGTTTCAGACCCTGTTTTTATTGAAGGGGCCTCCACTGATGTGGCATTCAGGGCCGCATCTTCCATGGGACTCAGAAAGGCGGTTGAGGAGGCTGATCCCGTGCTGCTTGAACCCATGATGGATGTTGAGGTGCTGGTGCCTGAAAATTTCATGGGCGATGTTATAGGAGACCTGAACAGCAGGGGAGGCAAGGTGGAAAAGATAGAACCCAAGGGGCCTGTACAGCTCATAAACGCCACCATTCCACTCTCGAAAATGTTCGGTTACTCTACCGGGCTCCGTTCCCTGACCCAGGGCAGAGGCACCTTTTCCATGGTCTTTGCCAGGTATGATATCGC
>CAYXYO010000255.1:0-2850 GCA_964469365.1 uncultured Desulfobacterales bacterium
CAGAGTAATCGTTCCCCACCCTGTCCCTGTAACGGTGAATTTTGCCGTAGAGTACGGCATCTGCCTTCAACTCCTTTCCGTACATCCGGATCATTTTCAATTGAGACCTGTTGATGTCAGATGCCAGGGCAGAGTTGAGAAAACCAAGGCACTTGGCCTCGGTAATCTCAAAAAAACCGGGTATGGAGCCAAAATTTTGCAGGAGCAGCCTGGTCCCTTTTGTGGCCGCGTCAATTGGAATGGTGTAAACCCCTGCATATGAATCGCTTATGTTGCATGAGGGCCGTTCCCCGGCAGGCTTGGTGGATGCCCTGTCCATGGGCAGTATGGCAACCCGCGCAAGACCGGTTATGGGCGGTTTGCGGGTCATGTTTTTCCCACCGCATGAAGATAGTGCCACCGCAAGAAAACAGGCAAGTATAACATAACCTGCTTTTAATATGATTTTCCCTGATTTCATTCTGCGACCTCCTACAGTCTCCCCTTGCTTGAAAGCACCCCGGTTATCCCCGGATCAGTTTCTGATGCCTGGTTCAGCGCCCTTCCGAATGCCTTGAATACAGCTTCAATCATGTGATGGGCATTGTTACCGTACCTTACATTAACATGGAGGGTAATGCCAGCGTTTACAGCAACAGCACGGAAAAATTCTTCAAAGAGTTCAGTGTCAAAGTCGCCGATTTTTTCCTTTGTAAAAGGTATGTTAAATACGATATAGGGGCGTTTGCACAGATCAACATGTACTTCCGCCAATGCCTCGTCCATGGGGATTGCGGCGTTGCCGTACCTTCTCATGCCATCAAGTTTGCCACAGGCTTCTGAAATGGCCTGCCCAAGACAGATGCCTACATCTTCAACTGTATGGTGATAATCCACATGGGTATCTCCCCTGGCGGCAATTTCCATGTCAAAAAAGCCATGCACAGTAAAAAGAGTAAGCATGTGGTCCATAAAACCAACACCTGTATCAATCCTTGCCCTGCCTTTTCCATCAAGACAAAAGTCAATGGTGATATCTGTTTCCAGGGTTTTTCTGGTGATTGTGATAATGTCTGCCATTTTTTCTTTCCGGTTTCCTTCGTTTGTTGACATGATTGCTGTTTTGTAGCCATGCGGGGCAGTTTATAAAGTTTTTATCATCTGATTTCAGACAGTGATAATAGACGATTTGTTTTTTTCAGGTTGACCATCTCGGTTGAAATCAATGTCTGTTAAAGCATTAAATTTTTTTTTCCGATGAGTCATGTAAATCATAACAGCAAGCAAAGGAGAAATTCAACAGTTGGGCCGCAGAAAAAAGCCTTCATTGCCGGCAATAGATCACATGCTGGAAAAATTGCAGAGCGATTTTCATGTCAGGATGTTCTCCCTGATGGAGATTCCTGAGGCAGTGGCATGGGCTGAACGCGGGCGGATTGCCGTGCATGAAAATTATCATTCCAGAAGGAAACAGTCCTTTCATGTGATTTGCGGCGACCGTGATGAACTGTTGAAGTTCTCCAGGGCGATAGGTATGCCAGACGATGCTGTCAAGGCATCTGACAACTTCAGATTCTGGCACCTTACCTGGTTTCCCTAAAGTGGTGAAGGACAGTACAGCCCGGTTCAATCATTACTGTTTTTCCTTTTTTCCTGTTGTTGTCAGTATGTAATCCCAGATTCTGGCAGCAACCTCTTCCTTGGTCAGGAGAGGCAGCTTTTTAATGCCGCCGTGCCTGTCAATAATGACCACCATGTTGTCAGGCACGTCAAAACCAGAGTCTGTCCGTGACACATCATTTGCTATGATGATGTCCAGTTTTTTTTGCGCCAGTTTTTTTTGCGCGTTTTCAAGCAGGTTTTCAGTCTCCGCGCAAAAACCTGCGATTAAGGATGATTCAGACATTATTTCAGATAGTCCGGAGATGATGTCTTCTGTCCTTTCAAGCTCCAGGCAAAGAGATGCTCCCAGCTTTTTTATTTTCTGTTCCGACTGATATAATGGACGATAATCGGCAACAGCCGCTGACATGACCACTACATGATTGTCAGGCGCAAGTTTTTTTATGGCCGATGCCATTTCGTCCGCTGTAGTTACATTGACCACCCTGACGCCGGCCGGATATGGAATGTTTACCGGTCCTGACACAAGCGTTACGTCAGCGCCCCTTCTGAACGCCTCCCTGGCAATGGCAAACCCCATCCTGCCTGATGAACGGTTGGAGAGATAACGCACAGGGTCCAGGGGCTCCCTGGTGGGACCAGCCGAAACGAGTACGCGCATGCCTGCCAATTCCGGTTCTGTCAGTGCCCGGACGATTTCTTCCCTTACAGTATCCAGGTCAGCAAGCCTGCCCTGTCCCTCTTCACCGCATGCTGTGCCTCCGCATCCAGGTGGGATTATCCTGTAACCAGCGTCCCTGAGTTTTCCAAGATTTTTCTGTACAAAGGGATTGGCAAACATGGCAGGATTCATGGCGGGACAGAATATTACCTTGCCCCTGAATGACAGAAGCATGGCGGTCAGCAGGTCATCCGCCATGCCGCAGGCTGTTCGCGCGATCATGTCGGCCGTTGCGGGAATTACAGCAATGAGATCAGCCTGTCTGGCAAGATTTATGTGCGGCACCTCGTGTACGGACTCCATGTGAAACATGTCTGTACAGACCTTTTCACCCGTTAGGGCCGCAAGGGTGACAGGAGTTATAAACTGTTCTGCGGCCCGCGTCATAACAGGTATGACCCTGGCCCCGAGTTTTGTCAGTTCCCTTGCGTAATCAGCGGCCCTGTATGCGGCTATGCCGCCTGAAATGCCAAACAGTATGGTTTTGTCCAGGAGAGGACGGTATGCGGGAGCAGTTGGCCTTGTCA
>CAYXYO010000256.1:0-10855 GCA_964469365.1 uncultured Desulfobacterales bacterium
TGGTCCCTGCGTGTCTTCCGCGGCCCGGTCGTCTGAAGTCAGCCAGGACGCGCATTATCCCTGGATGCTTCCTGAATGTTCTTGTAAGTGCCCTGAATATTGCATTTTTAAGGAAATTGAATGTGCCAAGTAGTGCGGAATGCTCTGGTGTAGTCACAACAAGTCCTGATGATGAAGACAGAAACAGGTCCAGCACTTCGGGACTGCTACCTGCGCCAAGGTCCATTATGACAGTTTCATAATTCAATTTTCTGATGTCCCCTATAAGGTTTTTCATTATAGCGAATTTCATGTTGCCTGCTGGCACCAGGGCGTCTCCCGGTATGAAGTCCATGTTTTTGTAGCCTGTGTTATGGATCAGATTATTTGTTGTTATCCCTTTGATTGTCATCATATGTCCAAGCCCCATTCCTGCCTCTTTGATGCCGAGCAGGGTGTGCAGGTCAGAACCGCCAAGGTCGGCATCTATGACAAGGGTCTTTCTGCCCATGAGCCCGGATACAGCCGCAAGGTTGGCCGAGAGCATGCTTTTGCCTGTCCCACCCTTTCCCCCGGCAACAGGGATGAATATCATTTTTTTCATCAGGCTGATTCAGAGATCCTTATATCAGACCGCATTAGTGCCGTTTATTATCATGTTAAGCGTGTCAACTATTTCGGTCATGCGTGCAGCAAGTTCCTGGAGCTCGTCAGATGCTGCGGCGGCTTCCGATGAAGTAGCCGCTGTCGTCTGGGTGACCTGGTCGATTTGCGTCATTGCCAGGGTTATCTGGTCAACGCCCTGGGCCTGTTCACGCGATGCTGCAGCTACCTGGTTTACCAGTCCGTCAAGTTCCACTACCTGTTTGCTTACATCTTCAAGCACCTGTGCGACAGCCTTTGACATTTCAACTCCGCGTTCCACCTTTTTTATGGATTGTTCTATCAGTTTGCTTGTGTTTTCCACAGCCTGCGCGCTGTGCTGGGCCAGGTTTCGCACCTCTTCGGCCACAACGGCAAAACCGGCTCCTGCCTCGCCTGCCCTTGCGGCCTCAACTGCAGCGTTCAGGGAAAGCAGGTTGGTCTGGAAGGCTATTTCATCAATGGCGCTGATAATCTTTGCTGTTTCGTCAGAGGCATCCTTTATGTCGCGCATAGCTGTCAGCATGTCATCCATGCTTTCCTTTCCGCTTTCCACGTTTTTTGACATCTCCTGTGAAAGAGCGCTTGCCCCTGCCGCGCTGTCTGCGTTCTGTTTCACCATTGATGAAATTTCCTCAAGTGACGCGGATGTCTCCTGTACGGCGGCAGCCTGATTCCCGGCTCCTTCGGCAAGTGAGTTGCTGCTTGTGGCAACCTTGGCTGCAGATTCCGTGACATTTTCGGAAACCTCGTCCAGTGCATCTGATATCTGGTCAACAGGTTTCATTACTCTTATAAAGGCCAGCCAGTAAACCAGAACGGCGATGACAAGAACCAGCACCCATGCCGAGAGTATCATCATGAGTTTCTGTTTTGTGAAGACCTTATTCATTGCTTCAGGGTTAAAAGAAAGTTTCAATATCCCTAACACTCCTCCGGCCGGTACCTTGTCGTGACATGATATGCAGCTTTCGCTGTTTTTTAGTGGATAGCTTACGGCCACATCAGCAAGCGGGCGTCCAAGGATTCCGAAGTCTCCCATTTTATGGGATACTACAGTTCTTCCGGTTTCAACGGCTTTCATGGCGTCTTTGTCACTTATGCTCCCCCCCCTGCGTCTCGGATCCATTGCGTATTTGATTGTTCCATGGGGGTCAGTGACGATTGCTTCGTCTATCTCTTCTTCCTGTCGGAAATCTTCTAATACGCTTTGTACAACGTCCATGTCTCCCTGTTCCAGCAGACGGTTAAGGGATCTTACCGAGACCGATGCCAGGGCATTTAATTTTTTTTCGGCGTTTTCTTCCATTTCCGGCTGTTGATAAAGAAAAATAACCGACCAGAAGATGCCACCTACCAGAATCATGAGCATGATAGCCACTGGAATTATGAATTGAACCGCTATGTTGAACTTTTTCACTAAAAACCTCCTCGTATTCAGTCTTAGTTGTTTGTAATTGCAGGACAAGGATCTGTTACAGAAATTAGGTTTGCAAATAATGTCTCAAAAGATTTATCGTCATGTTATTGAATTTTCATAAAACCTGTTTTAGTTATTTAGTTGTGTTCGTTGGTTTGCGGCTTACGTCAATGGCTGGGTTAACTGATTGTCAAAATGTCATCAGGAACTGCCTTTATATCTTGCAAGTTTAATGAATAATCATGTTGGGCCAGACGGTTGCTCATTCTGATTCCGGGATACCGCAAAAGGCGTTCCTTATTTTTTAAAAGAAAATAATTCTTTTTAAAACAGTTTGTTATTCTGAGAGGTTGTTTGCCGCGTTCATTGTTTCATGTAGGATGAGAGGATGAAATGTCCTTGTAACAGGCAAAAAGTGCCTGCAAGCGAAATTTGTTTTATTAATGAATGTTGTATTATCCGGAAGGGAATACTGTTATGTTGTTCAGG
This sequence comes from uncultured Desulfobacterales bacterium, assembly GCA_964469365.1. Classification (GTDB taxonomy): domain Bacteria; phylum Desulfobacterota; class Dissulfuribacteria; order Dissulfuribacterales; family QOAL01; genus CAYXYO01. Next base: position 2,531 of record CAYXYO010000256.1, read on the forward strand.
TTGAAGATAAGTTCTGCAGATAATTCAAATAGTAACCGGTGATGTCGATGTCTATATGCTCAGAAAATTTTGAATCGCAGTCAAGCGCCCTTCTTTCAAGGATCAGGCAGAAATATGATGATTATGAAAGATATAATTTCACCCATCTTCAGGGCAGGGCGTTAAGGGCGTTCTTTGACCTTGCCCAGGAATTTGAAACCCTGGAGAACCTTTACAAGATTTCCGTGTTTGTGCCCAAGATTTTTCTGGGGTTTGATTCATGCCTATATCTGGAGGACAGTGATTCCGGAAAGTTGCAGATGGTGTGCGACTCCATGAGCAGTCTTGCCGTATGCGGCATGTCGCCCCCCGAGACAGTTGTAATGTCAGACACACCCTATGAAACAGGGGATTCATATGTGATCCCCATACGGGGAAACAACAAACTCTTTGCGGCCTATCCCATTACCAAGGCGAGAAAAATCATAGGTCTTTTCGAGGTGTTTCCCCTTTCAAGCCTTGACGACGGGGATCGTCTTTTTTTCAGGAAATATGCCAACAGGATAGGTTATAACCTCCATTACAAGAGGATGGTGGAGCAGAATGTCCGGCATATACATTTTATCAATACCCTTGTGGCTGATATAGAACACAATGTCATTGTCCCCAACATGAAGTACAAGCTTTTTCTCATCCACCTGAAGAGGAGGATTGACCGGCTTGACCTTATTGAACATGAGCTTTCCGACCATATGGAGACCGGCCTGAACGAGGGATGCGGCAGGATAGATGAGATTAGGGCCATCAGGGAGGAGATTGAGAGGTTCAGGGAGGGCTTGCTCCGGTCACACGAGGAGATACTGAATCACTTCAATACCACCAGCCTTTTTCTTGAGAGTCTGCTGAGAAAGGAGCATTTTCAGACAGGCCAGCTTGTGCTCAGAAAACAGGCCTGCAATTTCAAAAAGGATATTATCGATCCCCAGCTTGAGAGATACCGTGAACGGCTGGAACGTCGCGGAATAACCATAGATAACAAACTCGGAGGCGTTCCTGAGGATGAGGAGGTCTCTCTTGCTGTTGACAAGGGGCTGATTTCACAGGTTTACGCCAACCTCTTCTCCAATGCTGAAAAATATTGCGCAAAGGTGTCTGACAGCCATGGCAACTATGTGAAATCCATGTCCTATGGCCGGGAGTTTCTGCCTGATTTTTTTGGAAAAGGAAAGCACGGTATAAAATTCAATGTATTTACAACCGGGGAACATTTAACAGCCTATGAGGCCGGGCATATATTTGACGAGGGATTCCGGGCCGCGGGTAGTGGCAGGGTAAGCGGCACGGGAAGGGGGCTTCATTTTGTCAAAAAGATTGTGGAAGTGCATGGCGGCATAACAGGTTATGAGAGTACGCCCCTTGGAAACAATTTCTATTTTATATTGCCCCTTGCCCCGGCTGACCTGACGGAGAGTATGTTGTCAGCCGATTTGCCCGGTGATGCGTAATCCCTGGTTTTGACAGATGTAACAGCCTGTCGAACCTGACATGCCTCTATAGCTTTGTTGCCGCGCGCACCGCTTCGGCAAGACGCATGGCCGCGGTTTCAACCTGTTCCTGGTCTGTGAATCTGCCAAGGGAAAGTCGGACTGTACCCATGGCGATGTGTTTGGGAATGCCCATGGCGGTTATTACGTGTGAAATTTTTGTGTCGCCGGAATGGCACGCTGCCCCTGTGGACGCCATTATCCCGTCGGCCCCTGCAAGTATTTTATGACCTGCAATGCCAGGAAAAGCCAGACACAGGGTGTTGGGCAGGGTGTCAATCCCGCTGCTGTAACGGTATATGTTGCCGGTTTTCTGTGTCAGAAGTTTGAAAAAATTTTCCTTCAATGCGGTTTCCCGTTTCATCTCTTCGGCAAGGGATGCCTTTGCCAGCTCGCACGCCTTTCCCAGGGCGGCTGCCAGTGGAACCGGTTCTGTTCCGGGACGCAGCCCTGCCTGCTGCCCTCCGCCATGCATCAGTGGGGCAAGGGGAGCCCCTTTCCTGATGTATAGCGCGCCAGTTCCTTTCGGCGCGTAAAGTTTGTGGCCGGCAATGGTGAGATAGTCCACATTGAGAACCTTTACATCCACAGGTATCTTCCCGACTGCCTGGGCGGCGTCAGTGTGGAGTAACACGCCTTTTTTCCGGCATATCTTCCCGATTTGCCCGATGGGCTGAATCGCGCCGGTTTCATTGTTGGCAAGCATTATGGAGACAAGAATGGTCGCGGGGGTTATGGCTGCTCCGATTTCTTCGGGATTGACCTGGCCGTTACTGTCCACTCCTGCTATCGTGATGTCAAATCCTGCGGTTTCGAGCCGTTGGCACGGGGCCAGGAGGGCTGGATGCTCTATGCGCGAGGTGATGATATGGTTGCCCTTTGTCCTTTGGGCCTCTGCCACTCCGAATATAACCGCGTTATTGGATTCAGTGCCTCCGCTTGTGAAGATGATTTCATCAGGAGAACAGTTTATCAGGGAAGCTGTCCTGGCGCGGGCCTTTTCAAAAATGGTGGCCGCCGCCCTGCCTGCCTGATGGCTGCTGCCAGGGTTTCCCCAGGCTTGGAGCATGGCATGTTCAGCCGTCTTGGCGATTTCCGGCGTAACAGGCGTTGTGGCATTGTAGTCAAGATATATTTTACCGTCGATAATCATGGCATGAATTGTTATAATATGGGTTTGACGGTTTCGTCAATAAGGTTGAATCTCTTTGTGTTACCTGGTATTTTTCAGGGGAACATGAGCCTTTTGCTAATTGATTGAGAGTTATGGGAACAGCAACAGGGGGAAGAATATTTCAGATGCTTGGCAGGAATATTGTGTGCCGCTTAACCGCTTGCCGGTTTTATATTTTTTTTGCAGCGGTTTTGCTGGCGCTGCATGGTTGCGGGGCTGATAAAGGGGCATGGCGTCCCGGCTCAAGGGCCACTGCCCGTCCCTATACCGTTGCCGGTCACACCTATTATCCCCTGCACTCTTCCAGGGGGTTTGTTCAGACCGGATATGCCTCATGGTACGGCAGGAAATTCCATGGCAGCAAAACCGCCAATGGAGAGAGGTACAACATGTATTCCATGACTGCCGCCCACAAGACCCTTCCGATTAACACTATTCTTGAGGTCAGGAACCTGGAAAACGGACGCACGGTTGTGGTGCGCGTAAATGACCGGGGACCCTTTGTGAAAAACCGTATTATTGACCTCAGCTATAATGCGGCGTTAAAGCTCGGACTTGTTAATAAAGGCACTGCCAGGGTCAGGATACGGGCAATAGGACAGGCATACCGGGACAGCAGCGGCAGGGAGAAGTTCCGGGAACTGGCTGATGGCAGGTTTTATGTGCAGGTTGGCTCCTTTGCTTCCGCTGACAACGCGTGGCGTCTCCGGAGAAAACTGGCCAGACGGTATGGCAAGGTGGCTGTTTTCGAACATGACGGTTTTTACCGTGTACAGGTCTTTGCAGGCACAAGGTATGACCAGGCGGTAAAACGTGCCATGGAACTCGAAGATGCCGGGTTTGACAGCGCCTTTATCGTGGCGAGATAGGTGGCACAGCTTCTGCATTGCCTTTTTGCTTATTCATATTATACTGGTTTTATATGTTGAGTTTGCTTACAATATCCTTGGCCCCACTGGTCAATGTTTAATCTTGAAGGAGAGATAACGTGAGAGACAAGAGACTGGATACGCAGCGTGTCCGTAAAAATGAACGTGGATTTACCCTCATTGAACTTCTTGTTGTTGTAATCATTATCGGCCTGCTTGCCTCCCTGGTTGCCCCGAAGTTTTTTGGCAAACTCAGTATGAGCAAACAGAAGACGGCAAAGGCCCAGATAGCCCTCATCGGTTCCGCTCTTGATGAGTTCAGGCTGGACAACGGCCGTTATCCAACCACTTCCGAGGGGCTCGCGGCCCTGCGCGTCAAGCCGGAAGGGGCCAAAAACTGGGCGGGGCCATATCTGCCCAAGGCGGTTCCAAAGGACCCGTGGGGCAATGAATATGTCTATTCCTCTCCGGGAGAACATGGGGATTATGACCTCATGAGCTATGGACTTGACGGCGAACCCGGCGGAGAAGATGAAAACAGGGATATCGTCAGTTGGGAATAGGGCATTTCTCCGGCTTGTTTCCTGGTGATTTCAGCCTCCAGATGGAAATTCTGATAAAATGTTGAATGGTAACAGTCTGACCGACCGGTTGAAGGGCTTTTCATCCAGGTTTTCTTTTTCTGATGGCGGCAAGGCCTCACCTCCTGCTGAAGGGCCTGAAGGTAATATGGATGCGTCCGGGGAAATCGCCTTTGAGGAGATATCCGCCGGTGATTTTCCTGAGAAGTCGCCAGGCCTTAACGGGGTAAGCCCCAGGTTTATGAAACAGTGGAAGTTCGTGCCGGTCTCGTCTGCAGAGGGCGTTCTCAAGGTGGCCATGGCATCCCCCGGGGACATATATCTCAGGGAGCAGCTTGCTTCCATATATGGCCTGAAGATCGTCCCGCTTCTGGCCAGCGAGGAAGACATTTACGGCGTCATATACCGCTGGTATGAGGCTGATGTTGACATAGAGGGCGGTGACGAGGATATTGATCTGCTGGACGCCGACCTCTGGGATGACCCTGAACAGCTCAAGGACCTTGCCAGCGAGGCCCCTGTCATACGTCTTGTAAATCACATGATTACCCAGGCCATTGAGGTCAAGGCGTCTGATATCCATTTTGAACCTTACAGGGACTGCCTCAAGGTGCGTTTCAGGATTGACGGCGTGCTTCATGAGGTTGAAACAGTGGCCAAGAAACTCCAGCCTGCCATCACCTCCAGAATAAAGCTTATGGGCAAGATGAACATTGCCGAGATAAGGTTGCCCCAGGATGGCAGGATAAAGGTGAATGACGGCAGCAGGGAAATAGATATCAGGGTCTCTTCCCTGCCCACCCTCTTTGGAGAAAGCATTGTTCTCAGGTTGCTGAACAGGGAAGAGGTGAGTCTTGACCTCGATACCCTGGGACTCGGAGCCGATATCCTCGTCCCCTTTAATTCCATTATCCAGCGTCCCTATGGCATGGTGCTGGTTACAGGCCCTACCGGAAGCGGCAAGACAACCACCCTTTACAGCGTGATGAACCGCATCAATTCGCCTGACAAAAAGATTGTCACGGTGGAAGACCCTGTGGAGTACCAGCTTGACGGAATAAACCAGATACAGGTCAAGTCAAAGATAGGGCTCACCTTTTCATCAGCCCTCCGCACAATACTGAGGCAGGACCCTGACGTCATACTCATAGGCGAGATCAGGGACGCGGAGACAGCGGAGATAGCTGTCCAGTCCGCGCTGACCGGCCACCTTGTCTTTTCCACCCTGCATACCAACGATTCGGCCAGCGCCATCACAAGACTCCAGGAAATGGGCGTGGAATCCTATCTCCTTTCGTCCTGCCTCCTTGCGGTTATGGCCCAGAGGCTTGTGCGCAAGATATGCCCTCATTGCAAAAGAGAACAGGAGGTAAAACAGGAATATATACAGGACGCCGCAGAGGTTCTGGGCGTGGAGCCTTCAGCAGTGCCTGAAAGGCTTTGGAAGGGCGAAGGTTGCCAGCACTGCGCCAATACAGGATATTCAGGGCGTACCGGCATATATGAACTGTTGCCTGTAAGCGGTGAGATAGCGCGGTTTGTGCTGAACGGGTCTGACAGCGGCATTATCCTGAGAGAGGCCGTCAGGGGCGGCATGCGGACATTGCGGCAGGATGGCATTGAGAGGGCGTTCCGCGGCGACACCACCATAGAAGAGGTTATGAGGGTGACCAACTGAACTGCCTGCCGTGGCGTGTGATATTGTCGGTTGAAGGTTTGAATTATGCCTGAATATTCCTATGAAGCAGTTGATACGGCAGGCCGCAAGGTCTCGGCGGCAGAGGAAGCGCCTGACCGCGATACCCTTGTGGCGTCACTGGTGGGGCGCGGCCTTCAGCCTGTAAGCATAAAGGAGGTGAAAAGCAGCGTCTCCTTCTGGAGCCGTAAAAGGCGCAGGTTCACCTTTGACAATCTGCTCTATTTCACCAGGGAGCTTGGCGACCTTATGGATGCCGGGGTCACCCTTGAGAGGGCACTGGCCATAATCTCCGATTCTGCCGAACACCCTGATGTGAAGGATGTGCTGGAAAGGGTCAGGGAGGAGATCAAGGGCGGGAAAAAGCTTTCGGACGCCCTTTCCGAATACCCTGACATATTTAGCAGCATGTACATAAACATGGTAAGGGTCGGGGAACTGGGCGGGGTTCTGCCGGCAGTTTTCAAGCGTCTTGATGACTTCCTGGAGCGTTCCAGGCAGATCAGAAAATTTATTATATCCTCTTCCATCTATCCGGGAATACTGCTTACCGTGGGCGTGGCGTCCGTGCTTATACTTATCACATTTGTCGTTCCGAAGTTTGGAGAGATCTTCAGCGACCTGAACCAGCCCATGCCCATGATGACGCAGATGATTGTTGATATAAGCTCGGCCATAAGGAAGTGGTGGTGGCTAATGCTGCTTGTCTCCATGGTTTTCTTTGGCGGATTTTACCGTTATGTGAAAAGCGAGGCCGGGCGGCTCTGGTGGGACCAGGTTGTCCTGCGTCTTCCCCTTGCCGGGACAATGGTGAGCAATATCCAGATTTCAAGGTTCGCCAGGACCCTTGGCACCCTGATTGAAAGCGGCGTGCCGATTCTCAAGGGTATTGCGCTGGCAGGCGACGTGGTGACCAGCACAGTGATTCAGGACGCTGTGAAGGAGCTGTACAGGGGCGTAAGGCAGGGCAGAAATCTCAGCCGTCTTATGAAGCAGACAGGGGTTTTCCCATCTATCATGGTGCATCTCGTGGCAGTTGGCGAGGAGACCGGTTCCATGGGAGAGATGCTGATCAAGATCGCAGATGACCTTGATGACAAGATACAGTCGGACACCAGGGTATATCTCGCCCTGGTGGAGCCTGTTACCATTGTTCTCATGGGCATACTGATCGGCGGCATTATCCTCTCAATGCTCATGGCCATATTCGGTATCAATGATGTCGCGATGTAGTTTTTCCCTGGCGGGCGGGGTCCACGGTGGCTTCACACTTATAGAGCTTATAATGGTCATGCTCATAGTGAGCCTTGCATCGTCCATGGTTTTTGTAGCCGTTTCAAGCGGCATGTTCGCGTCATCGGAAAAAAAGTTTGCCAGGGAGTTCGCGGCCACTCTCTCCAGGGCCAAGACATCCAGCCTTGGCAGGGGACGTATTGTCAGCTTTCTTGTTGACGGTGAAAACAGAAGGTATGGTGTAGATGGAGGCAAATGGAAGGAGATCCCCTCCACCATACAGGTAGCCGCTGAAGGCCTTGTGGAAAAAAAGGAAGGAGTTTATGCGGTGGTCTTTTATCCTGACGGCAGCTCAAGCGGCGGTGACATAGATATCGAGTATGATGAGACAGGGAAAAAAATGAGGATTCACATAGGCAAACTTGTCGGGATTGTAAGCATTGAATCCGTAGAGTGACAGGTGTGCCGGCGGACGGATGTTGTTGAATGCTGACGGAGATAATCAAAAAGGATACTGGATTCACACTACTTGAGGTGCTTGTTGCCACGGCTGTTACAGGAATTGCCCTGGGCGTGCTTATGTCAACCATAGCACAGGGGCACAGGCAGTCATTTCGGGGCGACATGGAGCGCAAGGCTGGAATTATTGCCGAAACCGTCATGCAGCACGCCCTGAGCGGAGACGATATCAGCACAGGGTCAGGTGAAGCTGAGGGTTATCCGGGATGGAGCTATTCGGTTGAACTCAGGGAGCCTGAGGTCAGGGTTACTGACGACTCGGACAATCCGGTTGAGATAGAGCTGGAAGGGCTTGCAGAGCTTGTGGTTACCATTACGCCCCCGGGCAACGCCAGGCATTTCACAGTGTCAAGGCTTGTGGAGTCGAGAGGTATGTGATGCGTTCAGGGACCGATGGTTTCACCCTGCTGGAGGTTCTTATCTCCATTACCCTGGTTGCCGTGATAGTGGTAATACTTTCCATGGCCTTTCGTTCAGGGGTGAGGGCCTATGTGCGTGGAAAGGAGATGAACAGGCAACTGCTTGTGATATCCTCGCTGGAAGGGCTTTTTGACAGGCAGCTCAGGACAGTGGTCAGGTTTGGCGGTGAACTTGAACGTTATGCATGGTTTGAAGGCAAGGAGCATGAGATATCCTTTGTGACCACCAGTGGTCCCATGAGTTCACAGGGGGGAGGACTCCTTCTGGTGTTTTACCGTTTTGATGAAAGTGAAAAGGCTGTTGTCTATGG
>CAYXYO010000257.1:0-16452 GCA_964469365.1 uncultured Desulfobacterales bacterium
CAGTGCAGGAAGCATATTCCCTGGCTCTCCTTGGAGAGTTTGAATATCCTTAAAAAGGATGTGAGTTCCAGATGTTTCATTGGATTGTCATGTTTCAATATTTCAGGCCCGATAAGAGTCGCATTTTTATAATGTGTTTACGATATCTGATGGTAAAATTTGAACTATATCGTAACAGGAGTGGCATTGAAAGTGAATATGTTTTTTCCTTTGCCTTGCAGCAGTTTTTTCTGACCATGAAGAGAAAAACTGCGCCAGTGTTGTCTGTTGCTAAAAATATGCTTAAAACTGGCGAAAAGCGTTGACAAGATTAAATGTCAGAGATAGATTATTCTGTCTATTTTCTGAATAAACATTAACTTCTTGGATAATTGATGGACTGCGGCTTGGTTCTGATCTGTTTGAGCCGTTTTTCGTGCGGTTGTTGACAGATATTGCCGGACAGCATGGACAAGCTCCTCTTTTCTTTTATCCTTGATATGAGAATGCAGTTGTGAGGTATACATATGGCAAAGATGCCTGGAAAACAGATGGTCGTAGAGGCCCTCAAGCAGGAAGGCGTGGATGTTGTTTTCGGCTTTCCCGGCGGGGCGATAATAGATGTTTATGACACTCTTGAAAAAGATGACGCGGTAAAACATGTGCTGGTCAGGCATGAACAGGGTGCTACCCATGCGGCTGACGGATATGCAAGGGCGACCGGCAGGGTAGGGGTGTGCATAGCCACATCCGGTCCCGGCGCCACCAATACCGTTACCGGAATAGCCACTGCCTATGCTGATTCCGTGCCCATGGTGGTTTTTACAGGACAGGTTCCTACGGCCCTCATAGGGAATGACGCCTTTCAGGAAGTGGATATTGTCGGGATTACACGGCCATGCACCAAGCATAATTATGTTGTAAAGGATGTCAGGGATCTGCCTCGCATATTAAAGGAAGCATTTTATATTGCGCGTTCAGGCAGGCCGGGTCCTGTCCTGATTGACCTTCCAAAGGATGTGCAGAACGCTGTCGGTGAATTTGATTACTCTGAAAAAATACGGCTGCGTTCATATAATCCGGTTCTTGACGCCCACAGCAAGCAGATCGCCAGGGCCTATCGGCTCATGGAAAAGTCCAAGAGGCCGATTTTCTATGTTGGCGGCGGGGTTATAATAGCCAACGCCCACAAGGAGTTGCGCGAGGTGGCGGAGGCGGTCTATGCGCCTGTTACCATGACCCTTATGGGACTTGGCGCCTTTCCGGGTTCAAGCGAGCAGAGTCTGGGCATGCTCGGTATGCACGGGACCTATTGCTCCAATATGGCCATGGCCAACGCTGACCTTATCATAGCTGTCGGCGCGCGTTTTGACGACAGGGTTACCGGCAAGATTGATGAGTTCGCAACAAAGGCAAAGATCATACATATTGATGTTGATCCCACTTCCATACAGAAAAATGTCAAGGTTGACATACCTATTGTGGGCGACTGCAAGAAGGTGTTGCGCAAGCTGGCAAAGGCGGTAAAGGACGCCGGCCGTCCCCTTGAGGCCTGGAAGGATCAGCACCAGGCGTGGTGGGAGCAGATTCGTACATGGAATGAGCGTCATCCCCTGACATACAAGAAGGAAAAGGGCGTTATCAAACCCCAGTACGTCATTGAAAAACTGCATGAACTTACTGCCGGCAAGGCCATTATTACCACAGAGGTGGGCCAGAACCAGATGTGGACAGCCCAGTTTTACAAATTTGACGAGCCCCGCACCCTGCTTTCATCAGGCGGGCTTGGCACCATGGGATACGGTTTTCCTGCGGCCATAGGGGCGCAGATGGCATTCCCTGACAAACTTGTTGTGGATGTGGCTGGTGACGGAAGCATCCAGATGAATATACAGGAGATGGCTACCGCCATGGATCAGCTCCTGCCCATAAAGATTGTTATACTGAACAATGGTTATCTGGGAATGGTCAGGCAGTGGCAGGAGCTTTTTTATGACAAGGTTTATGCTGCTACGGATTTTGATGTCACCCCTGATTTTGTCAAGCTCGCAGAGGCCTATGGCGCAAAGGGTTTCAGAACCGCCGACCCCGATGAGGTTGAGGATGTGCTGAAAAAGGGTATAGAAACCCCCGGTCTTGTCATCATGGAATTTTCCATCGCCCGGGAAGAAGGCGTGTTCCCCATGGTGCCTGCCGGCAAGGCTACCACAGAGATGTTGTTGGTTTAATGAAATCAGGAGTAAATTTGTCATGAAACATACATTGTCAGTATTGGTTGAAAATACGCCGGGAGCCCTTTCCAGGATCACCGGTCTTTTCAGCGGAAGGGCGTTTAACATAGAAAGTCTCTGCGTGGCGGCGACCCTTGATCCCACGTTGTCACGTCTTACACTGGTAACTACCGGTGATGATTTTATAATTGAGCAGATATTGAAGCAGTTGAACCGTCTTGTTGATGTTTACAAGGTGGTTGATGTCTCGGAAGGCGACTATGTGGAACGGGAAATGGCCCTTATCAAGGTCAAGGCAGAGGCGGAAACCAGGGCTGAGATCCTGCGCATGTGCGATATATTCCGTTGCAAGGTCGTTGATGTAAGTCCAAAGACATATACAATTGAAGTGACCGGTCCTGAGTCCAAGCTCAAGGCAGTCATAGAGCTGCTTCTGCCCCTTGGCATAAAGGAGATAGCAAGAACCGGAACCATTGCCCTTTCCAGGGAGAAAAAGGTAGTCGGATAAGGCCGGTTGCCCTTGAAAAATATAAATTTTTAATGTTACCCTATAGAGGCAACATGCAATATGAAGTTGGAGCAGGTTCGGTCCCCTGCATTTTCATGCTTCAGACAAAAGGAGTCGTTTTAGCACAATGAAGATATATTATGAAAAAGATGCGCCCCTGAGCGGAATAGAAGGCAAGACAATAGCGGTTATCGGTTATGGCAGTCAGGGTCATGCCCATGCCCAGAATCTCAAGGAGAGCGGACTTGACGTTGTCGTTGGACAGAGGCCCGGTTCCGTTAACCATGACCTTGCGGTAAAACATGGTTTTACCCCTGTGAGCGCTGCCGAGGCCGCGGCCAGGGCGGATGTCATCATGATACTTGTTCCTGACCATGTCCAGGGTGATATCTACAGGGATGATATAGCGCCGAACCTGAAGGCCGGTGATATGCTGCTTTTTTCCCACGGTTTCAATATCCATTTTGGACAGATTGTTCCCCCTGACAATGTGGATGTGGCCATGGTCGCTCCCAAGGGCCCCGGACACCTGGTAAGGCGTGAGTATGAGCGTGGCGCTGGCGTGCCATGTCTTGTGGCTGTTGAACAGGACGCCACCGGCAATGCCCTTGCGACTGCCCTGGGTTACGCCAACGGCATTGGCGGGGCGCGCGGCGGCGTAATCGAGACAACTTTCAGGGAGGAGACCGAGACAGACCTCTTTGGCGAACAGTGCGTGCTTTGCGGCGGTGCGAGCGAGCTTATCAAGGCAGGTTTTGAAACACTGGTAGAGGCAGGGTATCAGCCTGAAATAGCATATTTTGAATGTTGCCATGAGCTTAAACTTATTGTTGACCTTATCTATGAGGGCGGAATCTCAAGGATGCGTTACTCAATCAGCGACACTGCGGAATATGGCGACCTTACCAGGGGAAAACGCATTGTGACTGATGAGACAAGGGCTGCCATGAAGGAGATCCTCAGCGAGATACAGAGTGGCGAGTTTGCCAGGGAATGGCTTCTTGAGAACAGGGTGAACAGGCCAGCCTTTTCAGCAATGAGAAGGCAGCAGGCAGAGCATCCCATTGAAGAGGTCGGCGCGAGACTGCGCGGCATGATGGGATGGCTGAAAAAATAGACGGCCCTGGGGATATGACGGTTCAGATATATGCGAACATGGTGTTGCATTGCGTAATGCCACGGGATCTGAACAGTTTACGATTATAGCTGAAGGCATGTATAAAGAGAATATACCCGTGGCCAGGGAGGGGGTGCCGTTTATCGGTATTGCTGCCCTGGCCTCATTAGTTTTTGCCCTTCTGGGCCTTGTCGCGCCTGCGCTGTTCTTTCTCCTGGCGGTCTTTTTCATACTTTATTTTTTCAGGGATCCGGAGAGGATTGTGCCTGCATGTGACGGCTGTGTCATTGCGCCTGCCGACGGTGTGGTGGTAGAGGTGTCCCATGACGTTCAGGTTCCGTTTTTTGAGGACTGTCATGGGGCTGCCCGGCGTTTCAGCAAGGTAGGCATATTTATGAATGTCTTTGATGTGCATGTGAACCGGGCGCCGGTAAGGGGTACTGTGCTGGATGTGCAGTGGATGCCCGGCAGGTTCATGTCAGCTGACAGGCTTGCAGCATCCATTGAAAATGAGCGTTGCGCCATGCTGCTCGAGGATGATTGCGGAAGGCCGGTCACTGTTGTGCAGGTGGCAGGTCTTGTGGCAAGGCGTATTGTATGCAGGGCCGAGAGGGGTGACAACCTTGAAGCAGGGGCCAGGTACGGCCTCATCAGGTTCGGTTCCAGGGTGGATATCTATCTCCCTGACAGGTATGCTGTTCATGTCAGGGAAGGTGAAAGGGTGATGGCAGGCCAGTCAATAATAGGGGCGGTACGGAGATGAGAATCAGGAAGGTAGGCGGAGCGGCTTTGAACAGGAAAGGCAAGGGGGTATACCTCCTGCCGAATCTCTTCACAACCGCCAGCCTCTTCAGCGGGTTTTATGCCATTGTCGCCGCCATAAAAGGCAATTACCAGACTGCCGCCTGGGCCATACTTGTGGCATCAGTGTTCGATGGCCTTGATGGCAGGATAGCCCGCATGACAGGCACCACCAGCAAGTTCGGCATGGAGTATGATTCACTGTCAGATCTTGTGGCCTTTGGAGTTGCCCCAGGCATACTGGCCTTTTTGTGGAGTCTTGACGGTTTTGGCCGTCTCGGATGGCTTGCCGCCTTTCTCTATGTGGCCACTACCGCTCTGCGCCTTGCGCGGTTTAATGCCATAAGCGCCTCGGCCGGCAGCAGCAGCTACTTCCTGGGACTTCCGTGTCCTGCCGCGGCAGCAGGGGTGTCCTGTACCGTGCTGATATTCCATTTTTTCGGCATTGCAGGCCCTGTGAAACATTATGCGGTCCTGCTGCTTGTTTACGGCCTTTCCTTCCTTATGGTCAGCAACGTCAGGTTTAACAGCTTCAAGAATGTAAAGTGGTTTAACAGACATCCGTTTTCAGCCATGGTCGGCTGCGTGCTTGCCATTGTAGTACTTGCCATTGAGCCGAGTGTTACGTTGTTTGCGGTAATCTTTATCTATATATTTTCCGGCCCCGTGGGGCTGTTGCTGAAATTTGTGGCCAGGCGGAGAAAAAACGGGGAAGAAAATGCCGCTGAGGCTGAAGATACTGTAAAGCAGAGGTAGAGGTTATGAGTGGCACAGAAAACAGAATTATAATTTTTGATACTACCCTGAGAGACGGGGAACAGTCCCCGGGGGTCTCCCTGAACATGGAAGAAAAGTTGCGCATCGGCGCACAGCTCGAAAAACTCGGCGTGGATGTCCTTGAGGCAGGTTTCCCGGTAGCTTCTCCCGGAGATTTTGAAGGGGTAAGCCGCCTTGCCAGGGAGCTCAGAGGCCTTCAGGTGACTGCCCTCGCAAGGGCGGTTAAAAAAGATATTGATGTCGCGTGGGACGCCATAAAGGATGGTGCGCGCCCAAGGATACACACCTTTCTTGCCACGTCTGACATACACATGAAGTACAAGCTCAGGATGAGCCGGGACGAGGTGGTTGAAAAGGCCGCTGAGGCTGTGCGCTATGCCGCGTCACTGACGGACAATGTGGAGTTTTCAGCAGAGGACGCCAGCCGCAGTGACCTTGATTTTCTGTGCAGGGTCTTTGAAGCCGTAATAGATGCCGGGGCAAAAACTGTGAATTTCCCGGATACCGTGGGCTATGCGATACCAGGCGATTTCGGACGCATGATAAAATATGTTGTGGAGAATACACCCAATATGCACAAGGCCGTACTCAGCGTGCATTGCCACAACGATCTTGGCCTTGCCACCGCCAATGTTATCGAGGCCATTACAAACGGCGCGAGACAGGTTGAATGCACTGTAAACGGTATTGGCGAGCGGGCAGGCAACACCGCCATGGAAGAGGTTGTAATGGCAGTTAAAACCAGGCAGGATATACTGCCTTTTTCAACAGGCATAGTTACTGAACAGATTACAGTGACCAGCCGCATGGTGAGCAGCCTTACAGGCATGAAGGTGCAGCCAAACAAGGCCATTGTCGGCGCGAACGCCTTTGCCCATGAGTCAGGCATACATCAGGATGGCGTGCTCAAGGAGCGCACCACCTATGAAATCATGGATCCAAAGGATATTGGCCTTGAGTCGGGTCAGCTTGTCCTGGGAAAGCATTCAGGCAGTCACGCATTGAAGGCAAGGCTGGAAGAGATGGGTTATGGCGATCTTTCCGCAGAGGAACTTGACCGTATATACAGGCGGTTCAAGATCCTGGCTGACAAGAAAAAGGAGGTCTATTCAGAGGACCTTGAAGCGCTTGTGGCGGACGAGGTCCTGCGTATCCCCGAGCGTTACAGGCTTACCTATCTGCATGTTGCCGGTGGAAGCGGCATACGTCCTGTGGCAACGGCAGGCGTGGAGATCGACGGCGAGGAATGTTTTACATGTTGCATGGGCGCCGGGCCTGTTGACGCGGCCTTTCATGCCGTGGCCGAACTGGTAAAGACTGACAGCCGGTTAAAGGAGTATACTGTAAGTTCCATATCAGGCGGAACAGACGCCCTTGGAGAGGTTACTGTAAGGCTTGAGGAAGACGGCAGGATAGTGACAGGCCAGGGGGCTGATTCGGATATAATTACAGCCAGCGTGAAGGCGTATCTTAATGCGCTTAACAGGCTTTCCTATTTGCCGCACAGTTAAGGCGCAATATGTGTCCCGTCCGGTTTCCGTGGCCTGGAATAATGCGGTCAGCACGCAGGTAAAATGCGGTTGCCCGGTGAATGATCCAGTCAGGTAAGGCCCTGAGTAATTTTTGAAATATAGTTTGGAGTGCTGGTGATGAAAAGAGGTGTTTTATGAGCAGACCCATGAATATAGCGGAAAAGATTCTGGCAGCGCATGCGGGGCTCTCCAGCGTGGAGCCCGGCCAGCTTGTGGATGTCAGTGTTGATATGGCCCTGGGCAATGATATAACAGCGCCCATAGCCATAAAGACCTTTGAAAAGGCAGGCGTGAAGTCTGTCTTTGACAGAAAAAAGATTGCCCTGGTCGCAGACCATTTTACGCCCAACAAGGATATAAAGAGCGCCGAGCAGGTGCGTATGCTCCGTGAATTTGCGGAAAAGCATGATATCTTGCACTATTATGAAGGCGGTAACTGCGGGGTGGAACATGTGCTTCTGCCTGAAAAGGGTATAGTGGTTCCAGGCGACGTGGTCATCGGAGCTGACAGCCACACATGTACCTACGGGGCCCTTGGAGCATTTGCCACAGGCGTTGGCAGCACAGATCTCGCGGCCACCATGATTACAGGTCGGACATGGTTCAGGGTGCCTGAGTCCATCAAGATAGTTTACACCGGAAGCCTTGGCAAATGGGTGGGCGGCAAGGACCTTGTGCTGTATACCATAGGAAGGCTTGGGGTTGACGGGGCCCTTTACATGGCCCTGGAGTTCACCGGGCCGGTAATTGACGGGTTGTCCATGGCAGACCGCTTTTCCATGTCCAACATGGCAATAGAGGCCGGAGGCAAGGCGGGGCTTGTGAATCCTGATGATATTACAAGGCAATATATGCGGGAACGCCCGGCCAGGGAGGGAGTGTATTATGCCAGCGACCCTGACGCCAGGTACAGGGAAGTACTTGAGATAGACTGTTCCGGTCTTGAGCCGCAGATTGCCTATCCCCATCTTCCTGAAAATACCAGGCCGGTGTCTGAGGCCACAGACGTGAAGCTTGACCAGGTTGTCATCGGTTCATGCACCAACGGCCGTCTTGAGGACATTGCCATCGCGGCAGAGGTAATAAAGGGGCGCAAGGTGCACAGCGGTCTGCGCCTGATAGTCCTGCCTGCCACGCCATATGTATGGAAGGAGTCCATGGACAGGGGATATTTCTCCATTTTCATGGATGCGGGGGCGGTTATCGGGCCGCCTACCTGTGGGCCATGTCTTGGCGGGCATATGGGTATCCTGGCAAAGGGTGAAAAGGCCCTTGCGACCACAAACCGTAATTTTGTGGGTCGGATGGGGCATCAGGAGAGCGAGGTGTACCTGTCTAATCCGGCTGTTGCGGCTGCAAGCGCCGTGCTGGGCAGAATCGGAAGCCCTGAAGAACTGTGAGAGGAGCTGCAAGATGAAATTCAAGGGAAAAGTCTGGAAGTTCGGGAAAAACATAGATACTGATCTGATAATACCGGCACGTTATCTCAACACCTCTGAGCCTTCGGAGCTTGCGAAACATTGCATGGAAGATGCAGACCCCTCCTTTGCCGGCAGGGTTCAGCCAGGGGACATCATCGTTGCCGACACCAATTTCGGCTGCGGCTCGTCCCGTGAACACGCTCCCATTGCCATCAAGGCGGCAGGGGTGAGCTGTGTAATCGCCCCGAGTTTCGCAAGGATATTTTATCGTAATGCCTTTAACATGGGATTGCCCATATTTGAATGCCCGGAGGCTGTTGAAGTCATTGATGAGGGCAGCGAGATAGAAGTTGACGCTGATACAGGCGAGATAAGGGATACCGCGACCGGAAGGGTGCTCAGGGCAATGCCAATTCCGCCCTTTATGCAGGAGCTTATCAGCGATGGCGGTCTGATAGCCCATGTTATGAAAAAGGCGGCCTGATACAATATGTAAAAACAGCGCCGGACTTCCCATGCGGACTTCGGCGGTTTTGAAATTATATTTCCATAGTTGTGAGAAGGCGCAGGATGGTGTCCGTTGCCTTTTCAGACCAGATCAAGGAGGAATTTAATGAGTAACAGATATAAAATCGCAATATTGCCAGGTGACGGAACAGGGCCGGAGGTTGTTGACGAGGGCGTCAAGGTCCTTGAGGCAGCGGCTTCAAAATTCGGTTTTGAGCTTGACATGACATGGTATGACTATGGCGGAGACCGCTATCTCAGGACAGGTGAGGTCTTGCCCGAGGGCGCTGCCGAAGACCTCATGCAGTACAAGGCCATTTTCCTGGGCGCCATAGGGCATCCTGACGTAAAACCCGGCATACTTGAAAAGGGTATTCTGCTCAATCTCCGTTTTGCCCTGGATCAGTATGTGAACCTGAGACCTGTAATCCTCTATCCTGGCGTTGAAACACCGCTCAAGGACAAGGGGCCTGAAGATATTGATTTTGTGGTGGTGCGTGAAAATACAGAGGGCCTTTACGCGGGCGCTGGCGGAGTGCTCAAAAAGGGCACCCCTGACGAGGTGGCTGTTCAGGAATCCATCAATACCAGAAAGGGAGTTGAACGCTGCATAAGATTTGCCTTTGATTACTGCCGTAAGCGTAACAAGAGAAAAACCGTTACCCTTTGCGGCAAAACAAATGTTTTGACCTTTGCCTTTGACCTTTGGGAGCGCACTTTCTATGAAGTGGCAAAGGAATACCCTGACATAAAAACCGACTATGCCCACGTTGACGCAACATGCATGTGGATGGTCAAGAATCCCGACTGGTTTGACGTTATTGTAACTGACAACATGTTCGGTGATATCATTACTGACCTTGGGGCCATGATTCAGGGCGGCATGGGCATTGCCGCTGGCGGCAATATCAATCCCCAGGGCGTTTCCATGTTCGAGCCCATAGGTGGCTCAGCCCCGAAGTACACAGGCAAGAATGTGATAAATCCCATGGCGGCCATATGTTCCGCCCAGATGATGCTTGATTATCTCGGAGAGACTGATGCCGCGTTGGCCATTGAAAATGCCGTCAAGAAGGCTGTAAGCCAGGATATGAAGAGTATGTCTGCCGGCAAGATGGGTATGACGACCTCTGAGGTCGGGGACCTTGTGGCAGGTTATGTGAAGGGATAGCAGGAGGCAGAGAACAGTAATGTCCCGTAAATTCAATGTAGCTGTGGCGGGCGCCACAGGCGCTGTTGGCCGCACCATGATAAGGGTGCTTGAGGAGAGGGATTTTCCTGTCGCTTCAATCAGGCTTCTTGCCTCACACAGGTCAGAAGGCAGGAAAATACCTTTTCGCGGTGAGGATGTGGTGGTGGAGGTGCTGGATCACGACTCTTTTGAAGGCATTGACATAGCCCTCTTTTCCGCAGGCGGGGGAAGGAGTCTTGATTATGCGCCTTCCGCGGCGAAATCAGGGGCTGTTGTTATTGACAATTCCAGTGCCTGGCGCATGGACCCGGATGTGCCCCTGGTGGTTCCGGAGGTGAATCCCCACGCCATTGCAGGATATGAAAAGAAGGGTATCATAGCCAACCCCAACTGCTCCACCATACAGATGATGGTGGCCCTCAAGCCGCTTTATGACTACTCGAGGATCAGAAGGATAGTTGTGTCAACCTATCAGGCGGTGTCAGGGACCGGAGCCGCGGCAATAAGGGAACTGGATGCCCAGGTGCGCCAGTGGGCTGGCCGTGACAGGGCTGAGGGTGAAAGCATGGGGTACGCAGGACCCTATGACTATCAGGCCTATCCCCACCAGATCGCCTTTAACTGCCTTCCGCATATAGACCGGTTTATGGATAACGGCTATACCAGGGAAGAGATGAAAATGGTGAATGAGACCAGGAAGATAATGGAGGATGACTCCATCATGGTGTCAGCCACTGCCGTTAGGGTGCCTGTCTTTTTCAGCCACTCCGAATCGGTGAATATCCTGTTTGAAGCCCCTGTGTCCGTGGAGAAGGCGCGGCAGCTCCTTGCCGGGGCCCCTGGCGTAAAGGTGGTGGATGATCCTGCTGACAACGTATATCCCCTTGCCATTAACGCAGAGGGCAGGGACGAGACCCTTGTGGGACGTATCCGCAAGGACATTTCACAGGAAAACGGCCTGGACATCTGGATTGTTGCTGATAATATCAGAAAGGGTGCCGCATCCAATGCCGTGCAGATCGCTGAAAAGTTTGCGGCTGATTATGCGTAGAGGTTCTGCATCCGCTTTTTTTTTGTGTATGCTGGCTGAAACATCAATCTGACTGGAGGTATTGTTAATGGCAGGCACAGGATATTCAGAAGAGTTTCTCAGGGCGGTTGAACTGGGAAGACCCCCTTCGGTAAAGAGGCTTTTCCCAAATTCCAGGGCGCTTCTTGTCAGCGGCAGGTTCATTGACCGTGCCATGCTCGAAAAGGGCGGGGCCATGACCATTGCGGCGAACGCCAGGAACCATATCATAATCCGTGGCGTCCTTGCCGCTGCGCAGCGGGCAGGCGCGGCTGTTATAATCGAGATCGCCCGTTCCGAGGGAGGCACTTCCGCCTACTGCGCCACAAATTACTGGAATATGGCGAGGCAGGTGGACGCGGTATGCAATGAGCTTGGCATCACAGTGCCAGTGGCTCTTCATGCCGACCATTACGGCATCAAGAAGCCTGAGGATGTCCCTGTGGCTGAGAGGGAAATCCCCACGCTTTTCGAGGCCGGGCTCACTTCCATCGCCATTGACGCTTCCCACATGCCCGATGACGAAAATCTCCTTGCCAATATCGCCCTGAACAGGGTAATTCCTGACTGGGCGGGGCTTGAGACCGAGGTTGGTGAAATCAAGGGAAAACAGGGGCTCTCCACTGTTGATGAGGCGCTTTTTCTCATCCGGGGACTCAATGCCCACGGCATCTTTCCTGACTGGATCGCCCTGAACAACGGCACTACCCATGGCATACAGGCAAGCGATCAGGGCATACAGGTGGGGCTTACCGCTGAGATACATGAAGCCCTTGGGCCTTACCGGGTCTCCGGCGCGCAGCATGGCACATCCGGCAACAATTCCGACCGTCTGAGGGAGATCGCCGCAACCACCCGCACCACCAAGGCAAATGTGGCCACTGCCCTGCAGATGATATCATGGGGCGTTGAAGTCGATGATTACGGCAATGCCGTGACTGCATCTGACGGAAGTTTTAAAAAGATTGAAAATGCCGGAGTACTGCCTGAACTGTGGCGGGAGATGGTTGCCTATGCCGATCGGCATGGCTGGTCAGGCGGCAATTTCAAGAGACTCAACCTGCCATTTGAGGCGAAGATCATGGCCCAGCCCCTTGAAATAAGGGAGAGGATGGCAAGGGGAGTGGAGGAGTTCGTTTATAACCTTCTGGTAAATGTCTTCAACGCTGAGGGCACCGGGGATATTGCCGTCAGGCAGATTCTTGACGCAGGTTCCCATGATCCCGGCCCCAAGGCTGAGCGCATGGAGCAGCCGGAGGAGTGGACCGAGGACGAGATTCGCAGAAAGGCATCCATGATAGAGAGCGACAAGGGGCCGGCCGGGGATTTTGATGATTAGGGTTCCCGAAACGCCGACACATATCCTCTTCTGCGGGTGCCCGGATGGCATGGGGTGGCCAAGTGATACAGCCTGAACTCTCACACATAAGGGCATGTTCAACAGGTTATAATGTCATACCTGTATGGAAGGAGATACCTGTTGATATGGATACTCCTGTCTCCCTCTATTGCAAGCTCGGCGGGGGAGACTACTCCTTTCTGCTTGAAAGCCTTGAGGGCGGAGAGCGCTGGGGCAGGTACAGCTTTATCGGCCTGCGTCCCAGATATGTAGTGAAATCAAGGGGGAGTGATGTAACTCTTCATGACAGAAGCCGTAAGGAGCTCTTTTCCGGGCAGGACCCGGTGGAGTTCATGCGCGCCTTCATGTCGCGTTTCAACGCAATGGAGCCCGAAGGGCTGCCCCGTTTTTTTGGCGGGGCAGTGGGCTTCATGGGATACGATACTGTCCGTTTCATAGAAAATTTGCCTGACAGGCCTGAGGATACCGCAGGATTTAATGATTCGGTATTTATCTTCCCAGAGCTTCTTCTGGTCTTTGACAACCTCAAACAGACCCTTCAGATCATCTTTTCAATCTATCTTGACAGGGAGGATGATCTGGAAGATGCGTACAAATCTGCTTCCGGCGCTATCGAGGGGGTGGTTTCCCGTATCAGGCAGGGGCTTGATTATCCCTCTCCACCGGTGAACAGCAACATGGAGGTTGTGCTTGAACCGGAGGTCTCAAAAAAACGGTTTGGAGAGATGGTGGAAAGGGCCAGGGAGTATATCCGGGCGGGCGATATCATACAGGTGGTGCTGTCACAGCGTTTTTCAGGACGCAGTTCCATCCCGCCCTTTGAGCTTTACAGGGCCCTGCGCCGCATAAACCCCTCTCCATATCTCTATTATCTGAAACTGGCAGATGAATACCTTGTGGGGTCATCCCCGGAAATACTTGTACGTCTTACTGATAACATTGTTGAACTGCGTCCCATAGCAGGCACCCGTCCCAGGGGCGCCACTCCTGAAGAAGACCTTGCCCTTGAGAAAGAGCTGCTGGCTGATCCCAAGGAAAAGGCAGAGCATGTCATGCTTGTTGACCTTGGACGAAACGATGCGGGCAGGGTGTGCAGGGCAGGGACTGTTACTGTTGATGACTTCATGGTTATTGAGCGTTATTCCCATGTGATGCACATTGTAAGCGGCGTCAAGGGAGAGCTTGAGCCTGACATGGACATGTTTGACCTGTTCAGGGCCTCATTTCCGGCTGGTACTGTAAGCGGCGCTCCCAAGATAAGGGCCATGGAGATAATCGACGAGCTTGAGCACGCGAGCCGTGGGCCCTATGCTGGCGCTGTGGGATATTTCGGATTTTCAGGGAACATGGATCTTGCCATCACCATAAGAACCCTCTGTCAGAAGGGAGAGATGCTCTACCTTCAGGCAGGCGCGGGCATTGTTGCTGATTCAGACCCGGAAAAGGAGTGGGAAGAGACTTTGAACAAGGGCAGGGCGCTTATGAGAGCGGTTTCCGCCGCGAGGGATTTTACCTGAAGCGCTGCTGGAAAGAGATTTGATTTCATGCTGCTTGTAATTGATAACTATGACTCATTTACCTACAACCTTGTCCAGGCTTTGGGCGCACTGGGCGCTGAGATGAAGGTTGTGCGTAATGACGCCATGGGCGTGGCGGATGTGAAGGCCCTGAAACCCGACAGGCTTCTTGTCTCTCCGGGACCATGCACGCCACGGGAGGCGGGAATTTCCGTTGAGGCAATCCGCTATTTCGCAGGGAAGATTCCAGTGCTTGGGGTGTGTCTTGGCCACCAGTCCATTGCAGAGGCCTTTGGAGGCCGCGTGATACGGGCGGAGCGGCTTATGCACGGCAAGACTTCCATGATCCGGCATGACGGCAGGGGGGTGTTCAGCCGCCTGCCCAATCCCTTTGAGGCCATGCGTTACCATTCCCTGATAGTGGATGAGGATTCCCTGCCTGACTGTTTTGAGGTTACCGCATGGTCAGAAAAGGATGAACTTATGGGGTTGCGTCACAGGGAGATGGCAGTGGAGGGGGTGCAGTTTCATCCTGAGTCCATCCTGACTCCTGACGGCGTTACATTGCTCAGGAATTTTCTGGAGATGTAGATCTCTTTTCTGTTCTGTATGGCACTTCCGGCTTGAGTTGTTTCCATGAAAAACATCTGTATAAAAATTTGCGGATTTACCATACCCGATGAGGCAGTTGCCGCGGCGTACGAAGGCGTGGACGCCATTGGCCTTGTCTTTGCCAAGAGTCCGAGGCAGGTCAGCCTTTCCGGGGCAGCGGACATTGTCAGGGTCCTTCCGCCCCTTGTCCAGACAGTGGGCGTCTTTGTAAATGAGAGCGTTGATGGTGTCAGGCGGGTTGTGGATGAATGCGGCATTGACATGGTGCAGCTTCATGGCGATGAGGATGTGAGCTACTGCGGGCAGTTCCCCGGACGTGTCATAAAGGCCTTCAGGGTGCGCTCGCATGATGATATAGAGAAGATGCTGCCCTATGAGGATGTTGTGCGCGGTTTTCTCCTGGATGCCTGGGCGCCTGACGCCGCAGGCGGCACTGGCAGGCGTTTTGACTGGTCAATTGCCCTTGATGCCGTGGCCAGGCTTTCAAGGCCGGTTATCCTTGCGGGTGGCCTGACCCCTGAAAATGTCAGGGAGGCAGTGGAAACAGTCTCGCCCTGGGGGGTGGACGCCAGTTCAGGGGTTGAAAAGTCGCCTGGCAGGAAGGATATCAGGAAAATAGGCCTGCTTGTGAAACAGCTTGGCAGGGGAGGTTAGGAAGAGATGTCTTTTATGCAAGAGATAATAGGCAGGCTGGTTGCCTGCGAGGATTTGGCTGAATCAGACATGAATTCCGCCATGATTGAAATAATGGAAGGCCGCAGCACCGACGCCCAGACGGCCTCTTTTCTTACTGCCCTGAGGATGAAGGGTGAGACAGTGGATGAGATAACCGGCGCTGCCAGGGTTATGAGGGAAAAGGCCCTTGCCATCAGACCGGAACTTTCTGAAGGAGAGGCCCTTGTGGATACCTGCGGAACAGGCGGTGACGGGACGGACACCTTTAACATCTCCACAACTGTCGCCTTTGTGACAGCCGGAGCAGGGGTTAAGGTCGCCAAACATGGCAACCGGGCTGTCAGCAGCCGTTCAGGAAGCGCCGATGTGCTGGAGGCCCTGGGAGTGGATATCGGCCTCTCTTCTGAAGGTGTCAGGGCAGCCATTGAGCAGGTTGGCATTGGCTTTCTCTTTGCGCCCGCCCTGCATCCTGCCATGAAACACGCCATCGGGCCGAGGCGGGAGATGGGCATACGGACAGTGTTTAATGTCCTTGGGCCCCTTACCAATCCCGCCGGGGCAAACTGTCAGGTCATGGGGGTTTTTCATGCCTCTCTTGTCCGTCCGCTCGCAGAGGTCCTTGGAAGGCTTGGCAGCAGGCGTGCATGGGTGGTGCATGGTCATGGAGGCATGGATGAGCTGAGTGTTGCCGGGCCTTCTGATGTTTCAGAATGGACAGGCAGCGGGGTGAGGGATTTCACTGTTACTCCGGGGGAATGCGGCCTTGGAGAGTGGGATATGGAGGAACTTGGGGGAGGAACGCCTGATGAGAACGCCGAAATCATAAGGGCTGTCCTTTCCGGAGAGACCGGGGCCAGGCGCGATGTTGTGCTCTTGAATGCAGGCGCGGCCCTTGTGGTGGCAGGCCGGGCGGCGGACATGGGTGAAGGCGTTGCCATGGCAGGGGAATCCATTGATTCCGGACGCGCGGCCAGGGTCCTTGAGGACCTTGTGAAGTTTTGTGGGGAGGCTGCCTGACATGTCTGATATCCTGGACAGGATTGTTGCCCGCAAGCGGGAAGAGGTGTCTGCCCTGAAAAAACATGGCCTTTCCAGACCGGATATGGAGATCCCACCGGTCAGGCCCTTTTGTGACACATTTGCCATGGGTGGCT
>CAYXYO010000258.1:0-13266 GCA_964469365.1 uncultured Desulfobacterales bacterium
ATAATATTGACGGTGTGTCTTGAAATAAAGGCTCAGGTAAAGCATGGGTTCCCGGAGCACTTTCTGATCGCACAGCAGTAGTGTGATCAACAGACGACCGAGACGGCCGTTACCATCCAGAAATGGATGGATGGTCTCGAACTGCACATGGGCCAGAGCGGCCTTGAGGAGCGCAGGGGTCGGTTCCGGCTGGTCGTGCAGGAACAACTCCAGTTTGCCCATGCACTCCATAACCTGATCGGCGGGGGGAGGAACAAAGGCGGCATTGCCCGGCCGGGTGCCGCCGATCCAGTTCTGGGTCCTGCGGAATTCGCTCGGCGTCTGATTGCTACCCCGTCCCCTGACAAGCAGTATGGAGTGCATCTCCTTAATCAGCCGCAGGGAGAACGGAAACCCCTCGGCCAGCCGCGCAAGGCCATGGTCCAGGGCGGCCACATAGTTGCTCACCTCCCTGACATCGTCCATAGGCACGCCTGGCTCCACGTCCAGTTCAAAAAGAAGAAGATCAGAGAGCGATGACTGCGTTCCCTCGATCATAGAAGAGAGCACTGCCTCCTTGCGGACATACATATAGAGGAACAGGGAGATATCAGGCAGAAAGCAGGACATGCCGCGGGACAAAACGCCCCGTTATGCCAGATAATCCCTGGCGCGAAAACCGGTGTTACCACACCTGTATTAGTGACACTCAATGTTTCGGAATATTTCCTTACATATCAGAATATTACCTGCGGCAAACAGCTATCTGCGGTTAGTGGCACTTTATTTGCTTGCAACACTAGTCACTGTCAGGTCTTTTGAGGGATGTGGCATATCTCTCCAGGCCATCAGTATCCGGAATCCAAACTTTAATATCATTATTTTTAATGAACAAATCCGTAGTGTGAGCGGCTTTTTTCAGAAAAGCAAAAAGTAAAGAGAGAGGAACAAGTTTTATGTCAGCCAAAATCATCAGCGGTACCGAAATCGCAAAACAGATCAGGGAGGAACTCAAGGCAGAGGTCGCCGAAATGAAGGAAAAACACGGCGTCACTCCCGGTCTTGTAACCATTCTTGTGGGAGAGAACCCTGCGTCGGTTTCATACGTTACGGCCAAGCAGCGCACAGCCCATGACCTGGGGTTTCACTCCGTCCAGGATACCCAGCCGGAGGATCTGAGCGAAGAGGCTCTTCTTGAGCTGATAGACAAGTACAACAATGATCCTGCCATTCACGGCATCCTTGTTCAGCTTCCCCTTCCCAAACATATTGACGAGGCAAAGGTGCTATACGCCATTGACCCGGACAAGGATGTTGACGGCTTCCATCCTGTAAACGTGGGCAAGATGGTCATAGGCGAGCAGTGTTTCCTGCCATGCACTCCTCACGGAATCCTTGAGATGATCATCAGGTCAGGCACGGAAACCAGCGGCGCTGAGGTGGTTGTAGTGGGCCGCAGCAACATTGTGGGAAAGCCTGTCGCCAACCTGATGCTTCAGAAACGCGAGGGCGGAAACGCTACTGTAACCCTGTGTCACACCCGCACAAAGGACATGGCCTTTCACACAAAGAGGGCTGACATACTGGTGGTCGCGGCAGGACGCCCGAAGGTTATCACCGCTGACATGGTGAAGGAAGGTGTTGTTGTCATAGACGTGGGGGTAAACCGCATCGGCATGACAGACGAGGGCAAGGCCATTCTCTGCGGCGACGTTGATTTTGAGGCCATCAAGGAGAAGGCCGCTGCCATCACTCCGGTGCCGGGCGGCGTGGGCCCCATGACAATAACCATGCTCATGAAGAATACCGTGCAGGCTGCCAGACAGTTTGCGGGAATTTAAGAATGTTCGGCGGGGCGCCGGAAAATCCGGCAATTTCAGGCCGTCAGCCTTCCGGCTCCAGGTCTGAAACCGGAGTTTTTCACATTACGCCCCGACTGGTGAGGGGCAGCGCCCCATACATGAAGATGCAGACCGATATCCCTGCGTCTTCACGGTAAAGGAGATTTTTATGGATACAAGCAAACGCTTTGACAAGGGTAACGGCGGATGCCCCTCCATTCAGTGCGAGGCCAACCGCGACGTACTCTGTCAGTCATGTGCGGAAGGGGCTGTAACAGCCGCGCACAGAGTTGAAAACAGGAGTGTCGAGCCCTGTCTTTTCGGCAAGGGAGGGACATGCTGCC
Organism: uncultured Desulfobacterales bacterium; assembly: GCA_964469365.1. Lineage (GTDB taxonomy): Bacteria > Desulfobacterota > Dissulfuribacteria > Dissulfuribacterales > QOAL01 > CAYXYO01. The sequence continues at coordinate 2,165 of CAYXYO010000258.1, forward strand.
GCAACTGCAACATGGGTCCCTGCCAGATCATTGAAGGCGTGGACAGCATGATTGGCGTCTGCGGAGCCGACGCATCCACTGTGGCCGCGAGAAACTTCGCAAGGATAGTGGCTGGAGGCGCCGCGGCGCACATGGATCATGGCCGTGGCGTGAATCTCGCTTTCCTTGAAACGGCAAGGGGCGAGACACCATACGAGATAAAAGATGAGGAGAAACTCCGCGAAACCGCCCTTCGCATAGGCATAGACCCTGGGGAAAAGGACAAGACAGACCTTGCCATAGAGGTAGGTGAAAAGCTCCTTTCCGAGTTCGGACAGCAGCAGGGAACACTTGCCTTTATGAAAAGGGCGCCAAAACCGCGCCAGGAGATCTGGGAAAAACTCGGGGTCATGCCCAGGGGCGTTGACCGTGAAGTTGTGGAACTCATGCACAGAACACACATGGGCGTTGACCAGCACTATGAGAACCTCATGCATCAGTCAGCCCGCACCGCCCTTGCTGACGGCTGGGGCGCGTCCATGATCGCCACTGAACTTTCCGATATAATGTTCGGAACGCCTGTTCCGGTGCGTACAAAGGTGAACATCGGCGTTCTCAAGGAAAAGGAAGTCAACATCACTGTTCATGGCCATGAACCGGTGCTTGCCGAGGCCCTGGCAATGGTTGTCAACGATCCTGAAATCGTTGCCGAATGCAAGAAGGTCGGGGCAAAGGGAGTCAACCTTGCCGGAGTATGCTGCACAGGAAACGAGGTCCTCATGCGCCGGGGTCTTCCCATTGCAGGAAGTTTCGTGCAGCAGGAGGTTGTACTCGCAACAGGGGCGGTTGAGGCAATGGTTGTGGATGTCCAGTGCATCATGCAGGGGGTTTCTCCGGTTGCCAAAAACTATCATACCAAACTCATCACCACTTCGGAAAAGGCAAGGATCGAAGGGGCCGAACATGTGCCCTTTGAAGAACACAACGCCCTGGAAGTGGCAAAGGATATTGTCAAAAAGGCCATTGCAGCCTATCCTGAAAGGGGCAAACATCACATCCCCGTCCATGAGATGGACGTGATCGCGGGCTTCAGTCACGAAACCGTCAAGTACATACTTGGCGGCAGCTTCCGCGCGTCCTACAAGCCCCTTAACGACAACATAATGAACGGCAGGATAAGGGGCGTGGCGGCCATTGTGGGCTGCGACAACTACAAGGTAATGGAAGAGGTTCACGTAGAGCTTGCCAAGGAACTCATAAAGAATGACGTCCTTGTACTCGCAACAGGCTGCGCTGCCACCGGACTTGGACGCGAGGGGCTGCTCTCTCCTGAATCCATGGATATGTGCGGCGACGGTCTCAGGGAGGTCCTCGAGGCTGTCGGCTGTCCTCCGGTGCTCCACTGCGGTTCATGCGTTGACAACAGCCGCCTTCTTATTGCGGCAACCGAGATGGTGCACACAGGCGGACTGGGAGAGGATATAAGCGACCTGCCGCTGGTGGGCTGCGCTCCCCAGTGGATGAGTGAAAAGGCGGTCTCCATCGGCCAGTACTTTGTATCCAGCGGGGCCTATGTTGTCTTCGGACCAAACTTCCCCACAAGCGGTTCAAAGATAGTGACCGATTTCTGTTTCAACCAGATGCTGGATATCTACAACGGATGCTGGGACGTGGCGCAGACAGCCAATGAGTTTGCTGACAAGATGATCGACAAGATCAACATGAAACGCGCTGCCCTCGGCCTTGACAAGAAACAGGAGCGCGTCCTCTTTGACATGGCCATGAGGCGTGATCTCGGTGCTGGCGGCGTTCCGGGAATGGGATGTTCCCCCGGAGGCCATTAAGGCCGGGCCGTGAGGACAAACTTCTGCATTATGAATATAGGCGAAACAGAAGCTGAACAGCTTCCTTTACGCATGATGATACTGTTAACAACAAATTGGAGTAAACAATGAGCCAGAACGGTGCGATATTAGTCCTGGGTGGAGGGGTTGCCGGGGTGCAGACAGCCCTGGATCTCTCAGACCTGGGCTATTATGTTTACCTCGTGGAGAAAAAGGCCTCTATAGGCGGGGTCATGGCCCAGCTTGACAAGACCTTCCCGACCAATGACTGCTCCTTGTGAATTTTGGCGCCAAAGTTGGTTGAGGCCGGTCGGTCTCCAAATATAGAGATAATAAGCAATGCGAGGCTTGAAGCCCTGGAGGGCAGCCCCGGGAAATTTACAGCCAGGGTCAATCAGCAGCCACGCTACATTAACGAAGACCTCTGTACGGCGTGCGGCACATGTACCATGTACTGCCCCAAGACAGTGGTTGACACCTATAACGAACGTCTTGATGTTACAAGGGCGCCGCGCATAGACTATGCCCAGGCGATCCCCGCAAGCTACTATATAGACGCAAAGGAGTGTCTCAGGCTCAACCATGAGACCTGTAACCTCTGCGCCCAGACATGTACGGCAAAGGCCATTGACTTCACCCAGAAGCCAAGGGAACTGGAACTCAGTGTGGGGGCGGTTGTCCTTGCCCCCGGATTCGGGCGGGTGGACGGCAGCGTGCTTGAAAAATACGGTTACGGCAGGTTCCCTAATGTTGTGACCAGTTTTGAGTTCGAACGCCTTACCTGCGCGTCAGGTCCATCAGAAGGCCATGTCCTGAAGTTTTCAGATAACGGGGAACCCAGGAAGATAGCCTTTCTCCAGTGCGTGGGTTCAAGGGACGAGACCTGCGGCAACGGCTACTGCTCATCTGTATGCTGCATGTACGCGGTAAAGGAGGCGTCTGTGGCCAAGGAGCATGAGCCAGACCTTGATGTCTCCATCTTCTTCATGGATGTAAGGAGCCAGGGCAAGGGCTTTGACGACGCGAGAAGGCGCGCCGAGGAAAAATACGGCATAAATGTCATACGGGCAAGGGTGCCCAGGGTTGACCAGATAGATGACAGGCTTGCCCTCACATGGGTCACCGAAGACGGCAAGTCACATTCAGGCATATTTGACATGGTTGTCCTTTCGGTGGGGCTGGAATCCCCGGAAGACGCCGAGGTGATAGCAGACACGACTGGAATTGAGCTGAACCATTACAATTTCTGCCGCACCACTGCCGACGCCCCGCTTCTTACGTCAAGGGACGGGGTCTATGTGGCAGGCGCCTTCCAAGGGCCAAAGGACATACCGGAAAGCGTAACGCAGGCGTCGGGAGTCGCGGCCATTGCCTCTGAACTCCTTGCCGGTGGCAGAAATTCCCAGACGGTTTCCGTAACCTATCCTGATGAGGATACCGCCCTTCAGGAAGAGGAACCCAGGATCGGGGTCTTTGTATGCCACTGCGGCGTGAACATCGCTGGCACGGTGGATGTAAAATCAGTGCGTGATTATGCTGCCACCCTTCCCAATGTGGTGCTCTATGAAGACACCCTCTATTCCTGTTCACAGGACGCCCTCAAGCAGATTGCCGGCAAGATAAAGGACGCAAGGCTCAACAGGGTTGTAATAGCAGCCTGTTCCCCCAGGACCCATGAGCCCCTCTTCCAGGAGACCCTTCGTTCAGTAGGCCTGAACCCTGCCCTGGTGGAGATGGCCAATATCAGGGACCAGTGCGCCTGGGTACACAGTCAGGAGCCTGAAGCCGCGACTGAAAAATCCAAGGACCTTGTAAGGATGGCCGCGGCAAAGGCCAACATGCTTACCCCACTTGAACAGCCCACGGTTGACGTAACGCCTTCAGCCCTGGTAATCGGCGGCGGAGCAGCAGGCATGACCGCTGCGCTGAGTCTGGCTGAACAGGGCTTTGAATGCGCCATTGTTGAGCGGGAAGGAAAGCTGGGCGGCAACCTGTCAAGGCTTGCGTGGACCCTTGACGGTCAGGATGCCGGTGACATTCTCAAGGATATGGTCAGCAGGGTCAAGGCAAGCAAAAAGATAAAGGTGCTTCTGAACGCTACAGTCGAATCCGTATCGGGTTATGTGGGGAATTTCACATCGACAGTCAGCACTGGAAAGGCCAGCAAGGTGATAAACCACGGTGTTGTGGTCATCGCCACTGGCGGCAGGGAGTATTCGCCAAAGGGATACAAGTATGGTGACAACAACAACATCCTTACCCAGCTTGAGCTGGAAAACAAGCTGTCACGCGGAAAGTCCTTTCTGAAAAACGCCAAAAGCATTGTAATGATCCAGTGCGTTGGAAGCCGTGGCGACGACATGAGCCACTGTTCCCGTCTCTGCTGCACCCAGGCAGTGAAAAACGCTTTGAAAATAAAGGAAGAGAAACCCGAGGCAAGGATATACATACTCTACCGGGATATGAGGACCTACGGTTTTTATGAGGACCTCTACCGCGAGGCAAGGGAAAAGGGAATCCATTTCCTCAGATACACACCTGACAGAAAGCCCGAAGTGCTTAAACAGGGCCGTGGAATCAAGGTCAGGGTCCATGACCGTCTGATCGGAGAAGATGTGGATATCCCGGCGAACCTGGTTATATTGTCCGCCGGCATTGCGCCTGGAGACAATGAGGAACTTTCCAGGATCATCAAGGCGCCTCTTACATCAGACGGCTTCTTCCTTGAGGCCCACGCAAAGCTGAGGCCGGTTGAAGTAGCTGTTGACGGCGTCTATCTCTGCGGTCTTGCCCATGGTCCCAAATCCCTTGAGGAGTCGGTTGCCCAGGCAAAGGCGGCGGCGGCAAAGGCTGCCATTCCCCTTGCTAAGGGCAAGGTTGCGGTTGCGCCAATTGTCTCAAAGGTGGATAAAAAGACATGTATAGGCTGCGGAATCTGTGAAAGCCTCTGTCCCTTCAACGCAATCCGTCTCGTAAAGGAAGGAAAGCGCAAGAAGGCAGAGACGGTTACGGCTTCCTGCAAGGGCTGCGGAATTTGCGCTGTCCATTGCCCCACCATAGCCATCAGCATGGGAGGTTTTACCGACGATGCCATAATGGCCCAGATCCATGCCTTTGGAGACCGCGACGGCTCAGGGGCAGATGCGGAAAAGGGGGAGTAGTCATACATGAGTCAGGATAAATTGAAAAAGGAGAATGAGATGAGCGGGGATGCCAGAAAGGAAGACTTCAATCCTGCCATCCTTGGTTTTTTCTGCCACTGGTGCTGTTACGCGGCGGCGGATTCAGCCGGGGTGTCCCGTTATCAGTATCCGCCCAACGTCAGGGTAGTCAGGGTCATGTGTACCGGAAGGATTGACACCCGTTTCATACTCGAGGCATTCAAATGCGGGGCTGACGGTGTCTTCACAGGCGGCTGACACCTTGGTGAATGTCATTACCAGTCTGGTAATTATGAAGCAATGGTCATGGCCGAGGCGGCAAGGCAGATGCTTGACGATATCGGCGTGGACAGCTCCAGGATGTCCCTCCAGTGGGCGTCAGCAGCGGAAGCGCCAAGATTCGTGGAGCTTATAACAGGATATGTCTCTGACATAAAGTCAAAGGGCGCCCTTGGAACAGGTGAGAACGAGGCAGACGCCTCAACTCTCAGACGCAGGCTTGACGCCGCAGTAAAGGCCGCTGCCGGAAGAAAGCCGCGGACAGCCTTTGGCATGCTTGCGAAGAAACTCGGGAAGGACAACGACTATTCGCCTGAAGCCATTGCCAAGGGCGTAAAGGCAAAGGTGATTCCCGGTTTCAGGGCCCTCAGGATTGCGGAAGAGGTCAAACTGTGTCTGGAAGAGAAAGGCGGCCTTGATGCCGCTGACCTCTGCTCCATGACCGGCGCATCTTCCGAAGAGATGGACAAGGCGCTCGCCGACCTGGCAAAAAAGAAACATGTCAGTGAAGATAACGGCAGGTGGAGCCTGGTCTGATTACTAACTATAAAATGTAGGGAATTGATATAATGACTGTTCAGGCATCCAAACTTAACGATGGATTTGAAGAGGTGATAGCCGGCTATCAAGGCTGTGAAACTGTTGCCCGCTGTTTTGCCTGCGGTTCCTGTAGCGGCGTCTGCCCTGTGGAAAAGGTCGTGGATGATTTTGATCCCCGGAAGATCGTACACATGGTGGGAATGGGATTTGAGGAACAACTCATTGAATCTGACATTATCTGGGCATGTTCCCAGTGTCAGAGCTGCATCCCGGTATGTCCACAGGAGGTCAGATGCGCAGATGTGGTAAAGGCGCTCAGGCAGGAAGCTGAAAAACGGCGGGTGGTCGGCGTTTCCACCAGGGAGGCGCTTGGCCTTGTGGCCGTGGTTGACGCCGGAAAGTGCGTGGCATGCCTTACATGCGTGCGCATGTGTCCGGTGGGCGCGGCTTCAGTAATGCCGGAGGGTTTTGCGGAGATAGATCCGGATAAATGCAGGGGCTGTTCAATCTGTGTCCTTGACTGCCCCGCCGAGGCAATCGAGCTTGCTCCGTCAATGGAAGAAAGGGGGGCCGCGGATCATGGATAGGATAATTGGTTTCTGTTGCAACTATACCCTTACTGTTGACGAGGATACCCTCAGGGCCGAAGGGCTTGTGCCCGAAGGCCTGGAGATAAGGCATCTTCCATGCACAGGCAGGGTGGAGGTGTCCGAACTGCTTGACGCCCTGGCAGACGGCGCGGGAGCCGTCTTTGTGGCGGGCTGTGACAAGGACAAATGTCACAACACGGCAGGCAGCATAAGGGCTGAAAAACGGGTTGCCTATGCCAAGAAACTTGTGGCCGAACTCGATATGGACCCTGGTCTTGTGGAGATGTTTTTCGCTGGCAGGGGCCAGAGCGAACCGGTTGTGAATGCCGCAAGGACCATGGCCGCCAGGCTTGCGAGCCTGTCTGAAGAATAGGACCGGCGGCCATGCTTGAATATGAAAACAAAAATTGGAACATGCACTCCGGCTGCCTCGCGGTTGCCGGAGCGGCGATGTTTGGAGTTTCAAAATGATAATTGCTGAAAAAAAACCACTAAAGGAGCTCCTTGAAATGATCTCGGGCGTGGAAAAGCTCCTTGTCCTTGGCTGCAGGGGATGCGTTGCCATCTGTTCCGCCGGGGGAGACAAGGAGGTTGCCACCATCTCAGCGGCCCTGCGTCTTGGACGCAGCAGGATGGGAGAGGATATCGAGATCAGCGAGGATACCCTTGTCAGACAGTGCGACCCTGAGTATCTCGATGCGCTGCCTTCCATGGCAAAGGGTTTTGACGCTGTTCTTTCAACAGCCTGCGGAGTGGGCGTCAATTTTATTGCCGACAGGTGCGAAGGGGTCAGGGTGCTTCCAGGCCTTAACACCACCTTTTACGGAGCCAATCTCAGCAGCGGTGAATGGAAGGAGATGTGCGCGGGATGCGGTTCATGCGTGCTTCACCTGACCGGCGGCCTCTGTCCGGTGGCACGTTGCGCAAAGAGCCTGTCAAACGGTCCGTGCGGCGGCTCTGTTGGCGGAAAGTGCGAAATAGACCCGTCGGTTGAGTGTGTCTGGCACCGCATACACGATAAACTCACAGGCCTTGACAACAGGAAATACCTTGAAGAGATAGTGCCCATGAGAGACTGGACAACCGCGGGTCACGGTGGGCCTCGCACAAGAATCAGGGAGGATCTGCTGCCATGATATCAGGAAGTAATCTTGAACATGTCCTGAAGTCCGGCGCCTTTGCGGTAACCGGTGAGCTCGGGCCGCCGAAAAGCGGTGATTTTGAAACCGTAAGAAAAAAGGCGCGTATTCTCAAGGGACATGTGGACGCTGTAAACATAACCGACTGCCAGACGGCAATTGTCAGGATGTCCAGCCTTACCGCGGGTCTGCTCGCCCTTGCAGAGGGGGTGGAGCCAGTAATGCAGATGACCTGCCGTGACCGCAACAGGATCGGCATGCAGGCTGACATACTGGGCGCATCTGCCCTTGGGCTCAGGAACCTGCTCTGTCTCACCGGAGATCACCAGAAATTCGGGAACCATCCCCAGTCAAAGGGTGTCTTTGACATGGATTCCATACAGCTCCTCGGCATGGTCAGGGAGATGAGGGATGAAAAACGGTTCCAGTGCGGGGAAGAGATCAAAAACGCAGAACCGAGGATGTTTCTCGGATGCGCTGCCAACCCCTTTGCCGACCCCTTTGAGTACCGGGCCGCAAGGCTTGCCAAAAAGGTGGCGGCAGGGGCGGACTTTGTCCAGACCCAGATCATTTACAATGTGGAAAAATTTGAAAAGTTCATGGAGATGGCAAGGGATCTGGGTCTCCATGAAAAATGTTACATACTTGCCGGGGTCACGCCGCCAAAGTCCCTTGGCATGGCAAGGTACATGAAAAAGTTCGTTCCGGGCCTTGATGTGACAGACGATGTCATAGAACGTCTCGAAGCCGCTGACGACCAGCGTGAAGAGGGTATCAACATCTGCGTTGACATAATCAACCGTGTCAGGGAGATACCAGGCGTCGCCGGAGTGCATGTCATGGCCATAGAGTGGGAAGAGGCCGTGCCCGAGATTGTAAAAAGGGCCGGACTTGCCGACAGGCCTGAGCCACGGGGGATTGAACCCCTGCTGACCAGTTCCGCATCCATTGAGGCCGCGGTTCAGGAGGCCAGAAAAGATGCGGCTGAAAAGGCAGGCAAGGAACTTGAAAGCGCAAGAGCCGAGGCCCAGGCGTCACGGGAACTTGTTATAAAGGAAAAGGAAAGGGTCGGAAAAGAGATAGCCGACCTCAAAAAGCAGATAGAGGAGGCAAAAGGAATGGCAAGCCAGAAAGAGGCTGAAGTCCAGAAACTTGCTGCCGAACTTGAAAGGACAAAGGCCGCCCTGCAGCAGGGCGCATCTTCCGCAGCCGGGCAAAATGCCCCCGGACCGGAAGCTCCGGCAGGAAGCGTCACCGGAACAACCTCAACAGTGGCAGATGCGCCGCTCACCTCAAGGGAGCAGAATGCCCTTAAATCCCTGAACATGGGGCTTGAGGCGTTGAGAAAGGTGCTTGGCCTTGATGAAAATCAGTTTGAGGCATTGAAACGTTTTCTTGAGGCGGAATTCATGTTGCAGCTTGGCAACGTGCTGGCCGCTCTTCCGGCGCCTGGTCCTGTTCAGGCACCGGCCGTGGTTGCCGAACCTGTTGCCGTGCAGGTTGAAGATGTTGCGGAACCCATTGCCGTGGAACCTGCACCGGCCAGGGCGGAGGCCGCGGATGATGACGGACGCGACAAGGAGGTTGTGAACCTTGTGGCAAAGGCGAACGTCCTGCTTCACAAGAATGACAATGCGGGGGCAGCCGACCTTTTCCGTCAGGCCCTTGCCATCAATCCTGACGATGAAAAGGCCAGGGCAGGTCTCGCCAGGGCTGAATCACAGGTTGAAGCGCCTTCCGCCGTATCTGCCGAAGGACTGCCTCCATGCCCTGATGAGTTCACACAGGAAGAGTGGCAGGAAAAATGGGTTATCCGTTACACAGCCCAGGGTAATGTAAGCCTTATGAAGGGCAACAGGGACGAGGCAATTGAGCTGTTCAAAAAAGCCCTTGCCCTTGATCCTGAAAACGACATGGCAGGCAAGGCCCTCAAACGGGCCGAGGCCGGTGAAGGCATATATCTCCCTGACATCAAGGCCGGAGGCGTATCGCCTGAGCCTGAACCGGCAAAGGAAGAAGCCGCGCCTGCCGCAGAGCCTGAGCCTGAACCGGCAAAAGGGCCTGAAGCTGAGGCAGCGCCTGACAAGGCGGCCCCTGAACCGGAGGAAAAACCTGAACCGGCGCCTGAGCCAAAGGCTGCCCCTTCGGCAACTCCGGTGGCTGACCAGGGCGTTGGTTCCCTTGAGGTCGCTCCTGTGGCAAAAGAGGAGACTCCTCTCTCCGACCGGGCCGGTTCCATTCCACAGGATCAGTTTGTTGAAAAATGTTCCGGCTCCATAAGGGCGACTGTAATAGGCGATGGCGACAAGGCCATTACAGTTGGCGGGGAAAACACCATTCCCTTCTATACCTTTGAAGGAGACATGAACAACAGGCCGGCTGTGGCATATGAAATCCTTGACAGCGAACCGGAAGAGTGGCCCGACGTACTGACCAAACATTACTCTGATGTCATGGGCGATCCGGTCAAATGGGCGCTGAAGTGCGTTAATGAGTTCGGCGCAAAGGCGATATGCCTTTCATTGGCAAGCACAGACCCCAATGGAGCAAACAGGCCCTCTTCTGAAGCGGCCCAGACAGCGAAAAATGTCCTTGAAGCGGTTGATGTTCCGCTCATACTCTGGGGATGCGGCAATGCCGACAAGGATACCGAGACTCTCAGGGAGGTTACCAGTTTCATAGGCACCAGAAAGGTATGTCTCGCTCCGCTGTCAGACGCCAACTACCGTTCTCTCGGCGCCACTGCCATGGCATTCCAGCTCCCAGTGGTGGCAGCCACCCCAATAGACGTGAACCTGGCGAAACAGCTCAACATTCTCCTTGAAAACCTGGGAATGCCGCTTGAGAACATTCTCATGGACCCGTCAATCGGCGCTGTGGGTTACGGTCTTGAGTACACCTATTCAGTAATGGAAAGGATTCGTCTTGCCGCCCTTCAGCAGAATGATGAGAAGCTCTCTGTCCCCTTTATCGTGAACCTGGGCAGGGAGGTATGGAAGGCAAAGGAGGCAAAGCTTCCTTCAGACAATATGCTTGGCGATCAGGAAAGGCGGGCCGTGCTGCTTGAGGCCATTACCGCTTCTTCACTGCTCATGGCAGGCGGAGAGCTTATGATAATGCGTCATCCCAAGGCAGTCGCCCTTACAGAGGCCCTTGTGGAAGGCATGATGTAGTAAGGCCTTGACTGATTTGTTTTTAGGATATGCATAACCGGAGCAAGCCGGTCTGACGACGCAAGTTGTAGTCAGTATTCAAGATTAAAGAGAGGACCAAAATGTCTAAGATAATCTGTTCAGCCGCAATAAGAGGGGCTCACAAGATTGTGGATATGGCCGAGGAGAGTTATGAATCGGCCCTGAAAAAATATGGCCCTGAGCAGGAGGTGGCCTTTCCAAACACAGCCTATTTCCTGCCCATCATATACAGCATGCTCGGAGCGGAGGTGAAACAGCTCGGCGATATGAAGGATATATTCCAGGAGTGCCGCAAGCTGCTTCCCCCGCCTGTAAGCGACAACGCATGGCTACCCTACCTGGCCCCTGCACTTGACGCCGGCATGGCGACATTCTT
>CAYXYO010000259.1:0-3705 GCA_964469365.1 uncultured Desulfobacterales bacterium
CATACTACCGCAGGGATAACGATAAATGAAGGGGCTGATCCGGATGTACAGGATGATATCCTGGCTATCCTGGACAAATTGATTCCGTGGAATGGAAATTACAGGCACGCTGAAGGCAATTCAGCGGCCCATGTCAAGACCTCTCTCATGGGACCATCTGTCAACATTGCAGTGGAAAATGGACGACTGTGCCTTGGCACCTGGCAGAGGATCTTTTTCTGTGAATTTGACGGGCCGAGAAAACGTAATGTGTGGTTGAAGTTTTATTCGGCATAACATTTGGTATTATTCTGAAAGAACCGGCAAGGAGGAGATAGCATGAACATGTGGCATATAGCGGTAAACGGTCAGGCCCAGGGGCCATATCCTGAAGATGAAGTAAAAAACATGCTGAACAGCGGCCGTATTACTCCTGACACCATGGTCTGGAAGGAAGGCATGGCTGACTGGGTTGCGGCAAGCAGTGTCCCTGAGTTAAGGCAGGGGGCCGCGCCGGGGGTGCCGCCAGTACAACCGCCGCCCGCGGCCCGTTCAGGTTCTGTCGCCCATGAAATTGATTACAGGATATTTGGCGATGAGATGCAGTTCGTCGAGATAGAACTTGATCCTGGCGAAAGCGCCGTGGCGGAGGCAGGGGCCATGATGTACATGGACAGTGCCATTACCATGGATACCATATTCGGCGATGGCAGCGAGGCATCCCAGTCAGGAGGCATTTTTGACAAGCTGGTCGGGGCCGGCAAACGGCTTATAACCGGGGAGAGCCTGTTTACCACAGTCTTTACATTCAATGGCTCAGGCAAGGGGCATGTGGCCTTTGGAGCGCCCTATCCGGGAAAGATCATCCCCCTTGACCTGAAAGATTATGATCAGGAAATAATCTGTCAGAAGGACGCCTTTCTCTGTGCCGCCAAGGGCGTCTCAATAGGTGTGGCATTCCAGCGCAATATTGGCGTAGGTCTCTTTGGCGGTGAAGGTTTCATAATGCAGAAACTTGAAGGAGACGGCATGACATTCGTGCATGCAGGGGGCACTATTGTTGAAAAACAGCTTGGACCAGGGGAGTCCCTTAACGTGGATACAGGCTGTCTTGTCGCCCTGACAAGAACCGTAAACTATGATATCGAGTTTGTGGGCGGCGTAAAGTCCGCGATTTTCGGCGGTGAAGGCTTCTTCTTTGCGAAACTGACCGGTCCCGGACATGTCTGGCTCCAGTCCCTGCCCTTTTCAAGGCTTGCGGGCAGGCTCCACGAGGCCGCCCCGCAGAACAACGCCGGTTACAGCACACAGGGCGAAGGCTCTGTCCTTGGCGGACTGGGCAACCTTTTCCAGCAGTAACATCACAGCGCAAGGGTGAAAAATGGCCGCGATGAATGGCATGGCAAATAATAACGGAATTCTTGATATTGTATGCAGTTTTCTGCTCTACATTGCCTTTGCCGGTTTTGTGTCCTGGTTCGCAGGCGAGGCAGCCCTCCTTGAAATGGAAAAGCAGATAATCGTTGCTGAACCTGCGGCAGTGCCTGAAAATATCCACTCCCTGCCCATGGCATCATATCCGCTTTTCATGGACAACATAGACGCATCGGATTTTCTGTTCTCCACATTCCAGGCCGAATCTCCATCTGATGTGCATAAGGTGAAAAAACATATCCCCCTGAAAAATAAAGCCTGCAAGGTGATAGAAGGCAGACTTGGGAAGCATGAGACATTTTATCAGGCAATGGCAAGAAAAGGTGTTGCCGGAAACCTCAGGGCAAAAATCATAAAGGGCCTTTCCAGGGTTGTTAATTTCCGTCGGGTGCATGCTGGCGACATCTTTTCTGTCAAACTTGACGCGGAAAACCATCTTGTTGAAGCAGATTATGAAAAAAATCCCTTTGAAGTCTATGCCTTTGTGCCGGATATCAAAGGCGGCCCGAAGGCGTTCAGAAAACCGGTGTTCATGGAAAGGCGCGTCAACAAGATGGCAGGCTATATAGATGACAGCCTGGAGAAATCACTCTTGTCAGCAGGCGCGACTCCAGACCTTGTACACTCCTTTAAAAACATATTTTCATCCAGGATTGACATGAAACGGGACGTCAGGCAGGGAGACAGCTTTGAAATAGTGTATGAAGAATACTTCCGAAAAGGGGTCAGGGCAGGGGCTGGAAGGATTCTTGCGGCAAGCTATTCAGGCAGGGCGTTGGACCGTCCCTTGCGGGCATTTTACTTTGCTGAAAAAGATGGCGCGCCCGGCCGTTATTTTGACGCCGATGGAAACAGCCTGGAACCGGACTTCCTAAGGGTGCCGCTTATATCCTACAGACTGACTTCAAGATTTACCAGCAGGCGGTTCCATCCGGTTCTGAAAAAATATTTTCCCCATTATGGTGTGGATCTCGCCGCCCCAAGGGGAACGCCGGTAATGGCGACAGCAGATGGCAGGGTCAGGTTTGCCGGATGGCAGAGAGGTTTTGGACGTACAGTAGTGCTGGAGCATAAAAACGGAATCAGGACATATTACGGCCATCTTTCCAGGTTTGGCAAAGGCATAAAACGTGGGAAAAAGGTGAGGCAGAAACAGATAATAGGCTATGTGGGAAAAAGCGGCGTTGCCACAGGCCCTCATCTTGACTACAGGATCTCTGTAAATGGCCGGTTCAAGGATCCCTTCAAAATGAGGAGCAAGGCGTCAGGACGCCTGTCCGGTGATACCTATGCGACATTTCTTTCTGACACAAAGGCCCTTGTCATGATGCTTGATGACAAGTTTTCCGGAGAACTCCTCACCGAGACAATAAAATTTGACAAGGACAAACTTCTTCCAAATGGTTAGGGTATTCCCCGCAAAAGCTTCTCTTCTGCTTCTCATCTCGCTTCTGACAACTCTTTTGATTCCTGATGCGGCTACGGCAAGTCAGGAATTCCACTCCATGATTACAGGCCGTACAGTGCCTGTTATATGGCGCGATCTGCTAACCCGTCTTGTTGAAGACGGTGAGGATGTCAGCTACATGAAGGCCCTCTTCTCCAGTTCTTCAGTAAAATTTCAGGCCGGAGTGATGCCCAGGAAAATCGTGCATGACGAGTCAAAACTGCATTATGACCTTTTTCTGAAACCTGCGAGGCTGAAACGGGCAAAAAAATATCTCCTTGAAAACCGCACCCTGCTGAAAAAGGTGGCACAACAGTATGGCGTGCCTGTGGAAATCATGGTAGCCATCCTGCTTGTGGAGACAGACCTCGGGAACTATCTTGGCTCGGATTCGGCATTCAGCATATTATCAAGCATGGCCGCGGCCACCACCATTAAACATGTGCGTCACCTTCTGCCGCCGAAACGTCTCAGGGGGCTTGACAGAAAAAAGGTGCAAAAGACCCTGAAACGCAAATCAGCATGGGCATACAAGGAATTGAGGGCCCTTTTGAAATACGCGTCCGACAACCGCATGGATATCCTTGCCATGAAAGGTTCCATATTCGGCGCCATAGGGCTCTGTCAGTTCATGCCCAGCAACATCCTGAAACTTGGAATCGACTTTGACAGGGACGGCAGAATCGATGTCTTTCAAAAGCCTGACGCCCTGGGAAGCATGGCGAACTATCTGCTACATTACGGCTGGAAACCGGGACTTTCCCGCAAAAAACAGCTTGAAGTCATCATGCACTATAATCACAGCAGACCCTACGCCACGACTGTCATAACAGTGGCAGACAGAT
>CAYXYO010000260.1:0-18385 GCA_964469365.1 uncultured Desulfobacterales bacterium
GTCAAACGGGCCTTGTATGTTGTAAACAGTCTTGATGAGGATGTTCTTCCCATAGACTTCCATGCCAGCTATCTTGCAGTCTGCCGAGCCGTCCTCCTCAAACACCACAATATGTTGTTCAGAAGCATTGTCCATTTCCAAAAATCAGTGATTGGGATCAGAAAACTCCTGTCCCCTTTTGGCCAGGTGTTTTTTTATGGATTCTTTCAGGCCGGTAAGGTCAAAGGATTTGACAATGTAGTCATCAGATGCCCATGAGGCTATGTCCTGTTTGTATTCGGGATAGGCTGAACTCAGAATGACCGGCACGTCCGGCCTTTGCTGTTTCATTTTTCTGAGCACCTCTATGCCGTCCATTCCGGGCATGTTGATGTCAAGTATTACCAGGTCAGGTTCCTCTTTTTCAAATGCCTTAAGCCCATCTTCACCATTCATGACCGAAGATATTTCGTAACCCTCTTCCCCGAGTTCCTCTGAATAGAGCATGTGGATACTCTCTTCATCGTCAATAATCATTACAAGAGGTTTTTCTCTTTGCATGATTCACCCCCCTCTTTAAGGAAATAAAACATATTGCTTGCACAGCATTCAGCATCTGTTCAACTGTTTTTGTTCGTGTACGTTATCAGGTGATTGCAATTTCCTTGCAGTTGGAAACTGCAAGAATAATATCACATCCCTTAGCCTCTGGTAAAGTATTATATTTTGTTTTCAGCCTCCGCATGTTCAGTTGTGTTCAGTGCTTTTTCAGGATGCCTGAGCTGTCGGGTCGCCTCTTCAGGCGGCAAGGGGTTGATATAAAAACCGGTGCCCCACTCAAAGCCCGCAAGGGTCGTGACCTTGGGGACTATCTCGAAATGCCAGTGGTAGTGTTCCATGGAACTGTAGCGCAGGGGGGCTGTATGCAGCATGAAATTGTATGATACGGAAGGCAGGAGGGCGTCAAGCATCTTCATGGTTTTCGCAAATATATCAGCCAGCATGTCCAGGGCCTCATTATCCATGTAGATGTATCTGGAGCGGTGTTCCTTTGGGAGGACCCACATCTCGAAGGGTGTCCTGGAAGCAAAGGGGCAGATAGTGATAAACTTGCTGTTTTCAGTAACTATCCTGATGCGTTGATGCTGTTCCTGTCGTATGATGTCACAGAATACGCAACGTTCCTTGTAATCAAAGTAACGCTTGCAGCCGTTAAGTTCTTCCTCTATCCGGTGGGGTATGACCGGCAGGGCAATGAGCTGGGAATGTGAGTGTTCAAGGGAAGCGCCTGCCGATTTGCCATAGTTTTTGAAAATAATAATATATTTGAACCTGGGGTCCTGTTCAAGGTCAAGTATGCGGTCCCTGTAGGCCCTGAAAATCATCGATAGTTGCCCAACTGACATCTTCGCAAATGTCGCGTGGTGCTCAGGTGTGTCTATGATGACTTCATGGGCCCCGATCCCGTTCATCTTGTCATAGATGCCTTCACCTCTCTTGTCCAGATCGCCTTCAATAATAAGGGCCGGATACTTGTTGGGGACCACCCTGACATGCCAGTCATATTCCGACCCGATGTCACCTTTTGTAACGGCAATTTCCGGAGGAGTGCTGAATTCATTACCGGGACAGAGGGGGCAGAACCCTTGTCTGGTCTTGTCATCTTCAGTTATGAAGTCATAGGGACGTTTGCCGCGTTCCTCTGCAATAATAACCCACCGGCCGATGATGTGGTCTTTCCGTAACTGGGGCATTTTGGTTACTGGCCCCGGGCTTTTTCTTCCTTTTCCTGGCGGGATTTGCATTTTATGCACATGGTGGTCACCGGACGCGCTTCCAGACGTTTGCGGCCTATATCCTCGCCGCATTCCTCACATTCGCCATATGTGCCTTCCTTGATGCGTTCAAGGGCCAGCTTCACCTTTTTAATCAGTTTTCTTTCACGATCCCTGATCCTCAGTTCAAAACTCCTGTCAGACTCTACTGATGCCCTGTCTGTGGGGTCAGGGTAATGTTCATCCGAGCCGGTCATCTCTTCAAGGGTTTTGTCAGCGCCCCCTTCAAGGTCCACAAGTTTCTGTTCAAGCAGTTTTTTGAAAAAATCAAGATCTTTCTGTTCCATATCCTGGTCAACTCCCGTGGAAAGCGTCACCGGCGTTCCATTCGCCGCTTTTGCCTCCCTTTTTCTGAAGAAGATATATCTCTTTAATTTTTATTCCTTTTGTAATGGCCTTGCACATATCATATATGGTAAGGGCTGCCATGGAAACCGCTGTGAGAGCTTCCATTTCCACACCGGTTTTGCCGGTGACCCTGACAGTCGCCCTTATGTTAACTGAATATTTTTCAGGATCTGCGTCAAAATCTATTTGCACGTTTTCCACAGGCAGGGGGTGGCAGAGCGGGATAAGGGAATCCACCTTTTTGGCTGCCATGATGCCGGCTATGCGGGCTGTTGCCAGGACATCGCCTTTTGGCACTGTTTTTTCCTGCAGCATCCTGAAGGCGGTTTCACCCAGGTCAACTGCGCCCATGGCGACAGCTTGCCTGCATGTCGTTTCCTTGCCGGTGACATCGACCATGAGCGCCCTGCCCATCTCGTTTATATGTGAAAATTTGTCAGACATTAACAGTGGCTATTTTGCCCTTCCCGCCTTTCTGAAAAGTTTTTTGAAGAACCCTTCGTCATGTTTTTCTTTTTCTATTTCTTCAAATTCCCTCAGGAGTTCTTTCTGGCGTTCCGTGAGATCAGCAGGGGTTACAAGATTGATTTCAACAAGCTGGTCTCCGGGGGGACCTCCCCGCAGATCCGGACAACCCCTGCCCTTCAAACGGATTATCTCTCCTGACTGTACTCCGGCAGGCAGTTCAAGGGACTCCTGACCATCGATGGCAGGCACCTCAATGGTATCGCCCAGGCATGCCTGCACAATGGATACCGGTATCCGGCAGTATATATCTTTCCCGCTGCGTTCAAAGAAGTCATGGGATTCCACATGAAGAACAATATAGAGATCACCTCTTGGGCCGCCATTCACCCCTGCCTCACCCTCTTCCCTGAGACGTAGTCGTGAGCCGGTATCCACACCTGCCGGAATCTTTACCTTTACCTTGCGTTTCGCGTCGCTTCTGCCCTGACCGCCGCACGCCTTGCACGGCTTGGTCTTTATGGTTCCGGCGCCTCGGCAGGATGGGCATGTGGAAGAGACCCGGAAAAACCCTTCCGCCCTTATAATCTGTCCCCTGCCCTGACAGGCCGGACAGGTTATGGTTTCATTGCCTTCGGCATCTCCTGAACCGCCGCATTTTTCACATCGTTCCAGCCGTTCTATGTTTATTTCGGTTTCAGTGCCTCGTGCCGCGTCCAGAAAGGAGATACGCATGTCATATCTCAGGTCTGATCCCCTGGCCGGACCGTGACTCTGGCGCCGGCCCTGTCCGCCAAAGCCGAACAGGTCCTCAAATATGTCTCCAAAGGTGCTGAATATGTCGTCAGCGCCTGAAAAGCCTGAAAAGCCGTTGCCCGAGACCCCCGCATGGCCGTGGGTATCGTAAAGCTGCCGTTTTTGGGGGTCCCGCAGGACCTCATATGCCTCGGCGGCTTCCTTGAAGGCCTCTTCGGCAGCCTTGTCTCCGGGGTTTCTGTCAGGATGATATTTGAGCGCAAGGCGGCGGTAAGATTTTTTTATCTCTTCTACCGTGGCTGTCCTCGACACCTGCAGGACTTCGTAATAATCCCTTTTTGCTGACATGTTCTCCCCCGGATATTTTTTCAGGTTTCAGGAGTTTCCACCTGAAGCACCTTGTAGATGCGTTGTTCCTCGGCCTCTTTTGCAAGCTGATCAAGATTTTCAAACGTCACCTTGCCCTGGGCTATCTCACGCAGGGCGACAACAATTTCCTTGTTCTTGCATTTGACCAGTGGAGGCGCCCCCTTTCTTAACTGCTTTACCCTTTCAACAGTCAGGTGTACAAGGGTGAAACGATCCTTGACCTTTTCAAGACAATCTTCAACTGTAACTCTGGCCATAAACTTCTCCTGTCAGGTGTTAATAATATGTCCCCAATTTAGATAAGCATGAGCGCTGTGAATGCAAGGGCCAAACAACCTTTTCAGGCAGGCATCATGCGTAAAAACTATAATTATAACTTGTTTTGTTGCCGGGTTGCAATCAATTAAAGAGAAAAATCTTGCAATTTTCATCCGGCCATGGTTGTTTTGTGCTTAATTTGTTGATTATCAAGATAAATTTTGTGTTCTCACAGCGTGGTGTCCCAGGTGTTGTCATGGTAATTTGTCTTGACAACCAATATTGCGGCTATATATTAATGTACTTTTTACTTTCATGCCATTTTTATCCGGGACAGTCGGGTGAAGGTTTTATTGAGATTGTCTGCCCGGGAATGTTGCAATTTGGGTTATTTCTGACCGTGTGGCGTGAATGATAATCGTGACAATTAAAATGAACAGGCTTGCTGCGCAGTGAATTCCGAATACATTGACCTGAGCGCTGTTGTCCTGGAATCAGAAGGGCAGGTGTTCCGTTTTGATGACCTGAGAGGCCTGCTGGCCTCGGAAGATGATCTGAAATTCAAAGGTCCTGTGTCAGGTGAACTCAGGCTCTCCGGAGGCAGGGATGAACTGCTG
Source organism: uncultured Desulfobacterales bacterium (assembly GCA_964469365.1). Taxonomy (GTDB): domain Bacteria; phylum Desulfobacterota; class Dissulfuribacteria; order Dissulfuribacterales; family QOAL01; genus CAYXYO01. The sequence continues at coordinate 4,628 of CAYXYO010000260.1, forward strand.
GTCTCCGGAAGCGTGTCGGCTGACATCGTCCTTCAGTGCAGCAGGTGTCTCGGTGAGGCTGTGTGGAATGTTGCCAAGAGTTTCACAGGCAGGTTCAGACCCTGGGAGCCGGACATGTTGCCGGCCCAGGAGGAATTAGGGCCCCGGGAAGCAGATGTCTCATGGTATCATGACGATTTTCTTGATATAAAAGAGATTTTTGCTGAACAGATAAGGCTTGATATGCCAGTGCGTTTTTTGTGTGACGCAGGATGCAGGGGGCTTTGCGGCATGTGTGGATGTAACCGGAATACCGAAACATGCGGCTGCGCCCGCGAGGAGCTGCCAGGGCCATTTGCCGGACTTGGCGAAAGGCTGGCAAAACATCAATAATCGCAGGCTGAAGCAAGTTTTTCAGCCTGTTACCAACCGGCATGGCATATGTTGCCGGATAATGAACGGAGGAATTAGAAATGGCTGTACCAAAGAGAAAGATATCAAAATCGCGCAGGGGCAACAGGCGTTCCCACGATGCCCTCAGCAAACCCGGCATGTCGACATGCCCACAGTGCGCTGAAGTAAAAGCGCCCCACAGGGCATGCCCTCACTGCGGCACATACAAGGGCCGGGATATTACTGCCGACAAGGACGAAATATAGTCTGTCATGACCATAGCAGTGGACGCCATGGGGGGCGACAAGGGCGCTTCCTTTGCTGTAGCCGGCGCTATAGGCGCGTCTGAGGAGTACGGCACATCTGTTGTTCTTGTGGGAGATGAAAAACTCCTGTCGCGGGAGCTAGAGAAGCAAGGGGGCATGGATTGCCCTGTCTCGGTTTATCCCGCCTCTGAAGTGGTCGGCATGGATGAGTCGCCTGCCGACAGCATAAGAAAGAGGAAGGACTCTTCAATTCGCGTGGCCTTCAACCTTGTCAAGGAGGGGAAGGCTGACGCGGTTGTAAGCGCCGGAAATTCAGGCGCAACCCTTGGCACGGCCATGTTCACCCTGGGACGCATAAAGGGGGTACGGCCTGCCATCGCCACCCTGATGCCCACATTAAAGGAGCCTTCCATGCTCATTGATGTGGGCGCGAACGTGGATTGCAAGCCTCTCAACCTGTTGCATTTCGGTCTGATGGCATCCATCTATATGAAGGAGATGCTTGGCAGGGAAAATCCCCGCATCGGCCTGCTTAGTATCGGTGAGGAGGACAGCAAGGGCAACACACAGGTAAAACAGGCCTATGACCTGCTTTCAGGAAGTTCGCTGAATTTTGTTGGCAATGTGGAAGGCAGGGATATATTCATGGGGGATGTTGACGTTGTGGTGTGCGACGGATTCGTGGGTAATGTGTGCCTCAAGTTGAGCGAGGGCCTGGCGGAATCGGTTATCCAGATGCTCAAAAACGAGATTGAGGGGAATTTTCTGGCAGGGCTGGGTTACGCCCTTGCCAAACCGGCGTTCAGGAATTTCAGAAAACGGGTGGATTATTCAGAGTATGGGGGAGCGCCTCTGCTTGGCATAAAGGGTACGGCTATCATATGTCATGGCAGGTCAGGAGCCAAGGCGTTCAAAAATGCCATTGAACTCGCAAACTCCCTTGCCGCCATAAGGCTTGACGCCAAACTTGCCGAATCCATCTTCTCATGGCAGGAGCAACAGGGCTGAACATGGCGGTGCATACCATAATTTCCGGCACGGGTTCCTGTCTGCCCAGGAACATTGTCACCAATGCCGATCTTGAAAAACGCATTGACACATCTGACGAGTGGATACGGACACGGACAGGCATCCATCAGAGGCATATAGCATCTGATGATGAACCTAATTCCTACCTTGCGGTTAACGCGTCCCGCAGGGCCATGGAGATGGCAGGCGTTGACCCTGACGATCTTGACCTGATCATTGTAGGCACCCTCACGCCGGACATGCCCATGCCATCGGTAGCATGTCTGGTCCAGAAGGAGTTGGGCGCCCAAAAGGCAGGGGCCTTTGACCTGTCCGCGACCTGTTCGGGTTTTCTTTACGGGCTCAGCATTGCCGACAAGTTTATAAGAGACAACCCTTCAATGACCATACTGGTTATAGGCAGCGAAGTCCTTTCCCGCAGGACCAATCCTGAAGACAGAAATACCTGTGTAATATTTGGCGACGGGGCCGGGGCGGCAGTGGTTACCGGTACGGAAGAGGATGACCGGGGCATTGTATCGACCCATCTTCACGCTGACGGTTCCCTGTGGGAGCTCCTTGCGATCAGGGGACTTGGCACGGCGTGTCCGGTGAATCAGGAGATGATAGACAGGGGTTGGCAATATATAGAGATGCAGGGCAGGGATGTGTTCAAACATGCTGTGCGCGCCCTTGAAGCTGTTACTGAAGAGGCCATTGTTTCAAGCGGCTGGACAAAGGATGAAATTGATCTGCTCATAGCCCATCAGGCAAATACCAGGATACTGGATTTTTTGCGCGAGAGACTTGGGCTTCCCAGGGAGAAAGTCTTTATAAATATCCACAAATATGGTAATACCTCGGCGGCGAGTATACCCATTGCCATGGACGAGGCCAACCGGGCCGGACTGCTGAAGCCAGGCATGCGTATTTTTATGGCTGCCTTCGGAGGCGGTTTCACATGGGGTTCCCTTGCCATGAAATGGTAATGTTGCCGCACTGTTATCCAGACACAGACTCAAATTGAAAAGGATTCTGATATAATGTCGAATGTCAATTATTTCCTGACCGATACACAGCAGATGATCGTGGATATCGCACGGCGGATTGCAGTGGAGAGGATTATACCTGTCAGGGCAGAGCTTGACGAACATGCCGAGTTTCCATGGGACATCATGAAAGATATGGCCCAGGCGGATATGTTCGGCCTTTACATACCTGAAAAATATGGCGGGCTTGGCGCGGGATGTTTTGAGAACTGCCTTGCCCTGGAACAGCTTGCCTACGGGTGCATAGGCGTTACAACATCATTCGCGGCCAGCGCCCTTGGCGGTTATCCGATTCTGATGTTCGGTTCAGATGCGCAGAAAGAGCGGTTTTTGCCTGACATAGCCGCCGGGAAGAGGCTCGGGGCCTTTGGCCTTACCGAGGCCAGCGCCGGCAGTGATGCCGCCGGCATGAAGACCACGGCCATTGAGGATGGGGACTACTGGGTGCTCAACGGCACAAAGCAGTGGATATCCAGCGGCGGTGATGCTGAAATCTATACAATTATTGCCATTACTGACAAACACAAGGGGGCGAGGGGGGCATCCGCCTTTATTGTGGAAAAGGGTGATCCCGGTTTTTCCTTTGGCAAGAAAGAGAGAAAGATGGGGCTCAGGGCCAGCTCCACAAGAGAGCTTGTCTTTACGGACTGCCGGATTCCGAAGGATCGATTGCTGGGAAGGCGCGGCATGGGCTTTATAATCGCCATGAGGACACTTGACCTTGCCAGGCCTGGCATAGGCGCTATCGGGGTCGGGCTTTCCCAGGCTGCCATTGACGAAGCGGCAAGATTCGCGACCGAGAGGATACAGTTTGATCAGGCCATAATATCCTTTCAGGCCATACAGCATATGCTGGCTGATATGGCGACCAGGACAGAAGCGGCAAGGGCCCTGGTCTATGCCACTGCCAGGACCATTGACAGCGGAGAGAAGAATATTTCCAAGATATCCGCCATGGCCAAGGTTTTTCCCACAGACACGGCCATGCAGGTTACAACCGATGCCGTGCAGATCCTTGGGGGGCATGGCTACATGAAGGATTATCCTGTGGAAAAGATGATGCGGGACGCCAAGATACTTCAGATATATGAAGGCACAAACCAGATACAGCGCAATGTTATAGGTTCGGCCCTCAAAAAGGAATATACTGCTTCCTGATAACCAAAGGTCTCAGATGGAAAGATTGTATGAATATAGTCGTATGCGTAAAACAGGTGCCCCAGTCCGATACTGTCAGATTTGACAGGGAGACAGGCGTGCTTTTGAGGGAAGGGGTTAAAAGCGTTATAAACCCCTGTGATTATAATGCCATAGAGGCAGCCCTTTCCTTGAGAGAGGGTTGCGGTGGACGCGTCTTCGCCATTACCATGGGGCCTCCCCAGGCGGCAGAGGCGATCAGGGAAGCCCTGACCATGGGGGTTGACGAGGGGGTGGTGTTGTGTGACCGCGCCTTTGCGGGAGCCGACACCCTTGCCACCACCTATACCCTTGCCATGGCGATCAGGAAGATCGGTGATGTGGATGTGGTGTTGTGCGGCAAGGAGTCGGTTGACGGTGAAACAGGCCAGGTCGGCCCCGGGCTTGCCGCGCGGCTTAACATGCCATGCATAGCCTGCGCCGGTGATATAGGCGTGTCAGGAAACGTCCTTTCTGTAAAACGTATGTATGAGTGGGGTTATGACCTGGTGGAGGTTGAGCCGCCTGTGGTGATAACCGCCATTAACGGCCTGAACCGGCCCAGGGTCCCTTCCCTGAAATGCATGATAAGGGTGCGGGACATGGAGATTCCCGTGTGGAATGCCTCTGACATCAACGCTGACCCTGCCAGGATCGGTCTTGGCGGATCTGCCACAAAGGTTGACTCAACCTTTGTGCCTGAATTTGACGCGAAACAGGAGATGATAGAGGGGACCCCGGAAGAGCAGGCTGACGGCCTTGTAAAAAGACTTGCTGAATCAGGTATATTGTAAGATGAATAAAAAAGGATATTCCGGTGTATGGGTAGTCGCTGAATTCAGAGGCGCTGAGCCTGACAGAACAGGTTTTGAACTGACTGCAAAGGCCGCTGAACTTGCCACCCTTCTGAAAACAGATGTCACTGTAGTTGCCATGGGATACGGTGTTTCCGAACATGCCCCCGACTTTGTATCCAGGGGAGCTGACAGGGTCCTTGTGGTTGATAGGCGGGAACTCGCTGATTTTTCTGATGAAAACCGCGCCGCCATACTGACCTGGCTCGCCGGGAAGCACATGCCTGAAATTGTTCTTGCAGGGGCCACCGCCCAGGGCAGGGCAGTGGCTGGCCGCGCCGCCACAATGCTTGATACCGGTCTTACCGCTGACTGCGTTGACCTTGATATCAGGCAGGATGACATGGTGTTGCTGCAGACGGTTCCTGCCTACGGCGGGAAGCTTTTTGCTACTATTGTTTGCGAAGAGAAACGTCCACAGATGGCGACTGTAAGGCCCCAGGTCTTCAGACCCCTTGAGCCCGACCAGTCCAGAAAGGGAGAAGTGGTAAATGAAATCCCGCCAGAAGAGCTTTTGCACAGCAGGGTCAGGGTAATTGAAAGCGTTGAGGAAAAGAGAGAGGGGCCTGACCTTTCGGTTGCCGACGTGGTGATTGCCGCGGGCAGGGGGGTAGGTACAGAGAGGAACCTGGAACTTGTAAAGGAACTCGCAGAGCTCCTTGGCGGTGGCGTTGGGGCAACGCGTCCTGTTACTGACATGGGATGGCTGCCTGAAAATGCCCAGATAGGTCAGACAGGCGTGAACGTATCGCCCAGACTTTACATAGGGTTTGGCATAAGCGGGGCAATTCATCATACTGTTGGCATTCATGACGCCAAGATAATGGTGGCGGTCAACAAGGACCCTGACGCGCCTCTTTTCAAGATGTCAACCTACGGTATTGTGGGGGATGTTTCAGAGGTGTTGCCTGCCCTGATAAAACGTATAAGACAGGAAAAGGGACTGTAAAGCAATGTGCAGTATGGATATGGCCGGAAGGACCGTGCTTGTAACCGGAGCATCACGCGGCATAGGCCGGGAAGTAGCCAGGAGGTTTGCCGCGGCAGGCGCCCATGTGGCGGTCAATTTTTCAAAGAGTTCAGGCGCGGCTGAAGAGTTGCGGAAAGAGGTCGCGGGAAGCGGCAGGGGGCGTGTTACCCTTCTGCCCTTTGATGTTGCTGATTACGGGGCTGTAAAGGAAGGGATTTCCGCGTTTATCAAGGAACATGCCCCGATAGATATCCTTGTGAACAATGCGGGCATTACCCGTGACACCCTTTTTGCCCGTATGAAGGAAACAGACTGGGATGCGGTGATAAATGTAAATCTCAAAGGGGTGTTCAACTGCACCCAGGCAGTGAGCAGAAGTATGATGAAGGCCCGGTGGGGCCGGATTATCAATATCGGTTCGGTGGTGGGAGCCATGGGCAACCCGGGCCAGGCCAATTATGCCGCGGCAAAGGCCGGTCTTGAAGGCTTTACAAGGACCATCGCAAGGGAGATGGCTTCAAGGGGCATAACCGCAAATGTTGTCGCCCCGGGCTTTATAGAGACCGATATGACCGCGGACCTGTCTGAAAAAATACGGGACAGGCTCCTTGAACAGATACCTGCGGGGAGGATGGGAAGCACGGGCGATGTCGCGGAGGCGGTTCTCTTCCTTGCGTCTGATAATGCGTCCTATATCACCGGACAGGTGCTTCATGTGAACGGCGGACTTCTATGCGTCTGATGTATATGGAACGGCGCGCGGCTCATGCCGGTTGAAGCAGGGCGCCTTGCTGTTGTTGTGTGAGCCGCCAGGGCCGGGCTGATTTTATTTAACCTTAAAGAGATAACAATATAGTCAATAAGTAAACAGGAGGAAATATTATGAGCGTGACAGACAAAATGATCGATATTATTGCCGAGCAGTTGAGCGTATCAAAGGAAAAGGTCGTTCCACAGGCTTCCTTTGTGGATGACCTCGGCGCTGATTCCCTTGACCTGGTTGAACTTGTAATGGCCATGGAAGAGGAGTTCGGCATGGAAATAGCCGATGAGGATGCTGAAAAACTTGTCACTGTCAAGGATGCCATTGATTTTGTTGAGCAGCACCAGAAATAATTTACTATTATTCAGGAAACAGTCATGTCCAGCATAAAAGCGCGCCGGGTAGTTATAACAGGTCTCGGGCTTATTTCACCAACCGGCACCGGTCTTGAAAAGGGCTGGGATAACATAAAGAAGGGCCGGTCTGGTATCGGGCCTGTCACCAGGGTTGATACCAAAGGATTTCCGTCACGGATCGCCGGAGAGGTCAATGATTTCAATCCGGCTGATTTCATGCCTGAGAAACTTGTAAAACGCATTGATCCCTTTGTCCAGTTTGGCATAGCCACGGCGGAAATGGCCAGGGAAAACGCCGGACTGGATATGGAAAGCGTTGACAGCACAAGGGTGGGCGTCATTACGGGTTGCGGCCTTGGCGGACTTACCTCCATAGAATATTATCGTGATATCTTTGTAAATCGCGGACCGAAGCGGGTAAGTCCCTTTTTTATCCCCATGGCGATTCCCAACATGGGGTCAGGCCAGATATCAATCATGCTTGGGGCAAAGGGGCCAAATACAGTGCTCTGCACTGCGTGCGCCGCAGGGACCCATGCAGTGGGCGAGGCCTTCAAGACCATTCAGCGCGGGGCTGCCGATATCATGTTTACCGGGGGCATGGAGTCTGTGATTGGCGAGCTTACCCTGGCGGGTTTCGCTTCTCTCAAGGCCCTTTCCACCAGAAACGATGAACCCGGGCGTGCTTCCCGTCCCTTTGATCTTGAGCGTGACGGTTTTGTGGTGGGTGAGGGCGCTGGCATACTGGTTCTTGAGGAGCTTGAGCATGCCCTTGCGCGGAAGGCTGAAATAATCGCCGAGGTTGTCGGTTACGGCCTTACAGGTGACGCCTATCACATGACCGCTCCACCTGCCGACGGTGAAGGGGGCGCCAGGTGCATGCAGATGGCCCTTGATGATGCGGGCATGAAGCCGGAAGATGTGGACTATATCAATGCCCATGGCACAAGCACTTCCCTTAATGACAGTTGCGAGACCAATGCCATTAAAACCGTTTTTGGAGACCACGCCTACAAAATACCGGTGAGTTCCACCAAGTCCATGACCGGCCATCTCCTTGGAGCGGCCGGTGGCATAGAGGCAGTGTTCTGCGCGATGGCCATAAAGGAAGGGGTGATTCCGCCTACCATCAACTATGAAAATCCTGACCCTGTATGCGACCTGGACTATGTGCCAGGTGTTGCGCGTCAGCAGGAACTGAATGTTGTAATGTCAAATTCATTCGGCTTTGGCGGCACCAACGCGGTATTAATATTCAGAAAATTTCAGGGCTGATCTATGAAGATAGCAACAGGCGCCGACCATGGCGGCTATGACCTCAAAGAGAAGATCCGGACTTTTCTGGAATCCATGGGGCATGAGGTCCATGACGTGGGCTGTTTTTCAACAGAATCAGTGGATTATCCGGTTCAGGCTGCCGACCTTTGCAACATGGTGATATCAGGCAGTTGTGACCGGGGCATCCTTGTTTGCGGAACCGGCATAGGCATGTCCATGGCAGCCAACCGTTTCAGGGGGATAAGGGCTGCCCTTTGTAATGGTGTCTTTACCGCTGAAATGAGCAGGCGTCATAATGATGCCAATGTGCTATGTCTCGGCGCCAGGGTGATCGGAGACGGTCTTGCCATGGAGATTGTAAGGACATGGGCAGAAACGCCCTTTGACAGGGGACGCCACAGCAGGCGTATCTGCATGTTTGATCCGGATCATTCCTGCTAACATCATGATGGAGGCATATTGTGCAAGAGTTAAGTCGTACAGATCCTGAAGTTTTTCAGTCTCTTAAAAATGAAATAGAAAGGCAGACCGGTCAGCTTGAAATGATCGCCTCTGAAAATTTTACCAGTGAGGCGGTTATGCAGGCAGAGGGCAGTGTCTTTATGAACAAGTACGCCGAAGGCTATCCCGGTCATCGCTACTATGGCGGTTGCGAGAACATGGACAGCGTGGAACAGCTTGCCATAGACAGGCTGAACATGCTGTTTGGCGCCGAGTATGCCAATGTGCAGCCCCACTCAGGCAGCCAGGCGAACATGGCGGTATATTTCGGCGCCATAAATCCTGGAGACACGATCCTCTCCATGAATCTTTCCCATGGAGGTCACCTGTCCCACGGTTCTCCTGTGAATTTTTCAGGCAGGCTCTATAATGTGGTGCATTATGGTGTTAACAGGGATACCGAAACAATAGATTTTGACGAGGTGGCCCGCCTGGCGCGTGAACACCGGCCACGGATGATAGTGGCAGGGGCAAGCGCATATCCGAGGACCATTGATTTTTCCATGTTCAGGATGATCGCCGATGAGGTGGATGCCTATTTGATGGTGGACATGGCGCACATAGCAGGCCTTGTGGCATCAGGCATCCATCCGTCACCAGTCCCCTTTGCGGAATTTGTAACATCCACAACCCACAAGACATTGAGGGGCCCCAGGGGGGGATTTGTCCTTACCAGGGAAAAATTCGGCAAACTCATAGACAGCCAGATATTTCCCGGGATTCAGGGCGGACCGCTCATGCAGGTGGTTGCCGCCAAGGCAGTGGCCTTTAAGGAAGCCCTGGCGGATGAATACAAGACCTATACCCAGCAGATAGTCGCAAATGCCCGTAAACTGGCGGAGACCCTGATGGACAGGGGATTCAAACTGGTATCCGGTGGTACGGACAACCACCTGGTCCTGCTGAACCTGACAGACAAGAATATTACCGGGGCGGAGGCTGAGACCCTGCTTGAAAAGGCAGGCATTACAGTAAACAAGAACGCCATTCCCTTTGACCCTGAACCGCCGAGGGTAACCAGCGGAATCCGGATGGGGACACCTGCCCTTACGACACGCGGGTTGAACACGGGTGACATGGAGCTCATAGGCAACATGACAGCCGACCTGCTCCTTGCGCCTGATGACAAGCAGCTTGTTGTCAAGGTGCGCAAGGAAGTGGCTGCCATCTGTGAAAGATATCCCCTCTACTCTTCCCGTCTTGAGAACTACGCGCGCTGCGCGGAGTGACAATCTCCTCTGCCTCCATGAAAAGGGTCATGCCTGACAACCGTCCTTCGTGGGATGAATATTTCATGGATATAACCGGCATTGTGGCCAGTCGCTCCACCTGCCTGAGGCGCAGGGTCGGAGCTCTTCTCGTAAAGGAACACCGTATTGTGGCCACAGGTTATAACGGCGCTCCGGCAGGTATAAGGCACTGCCTTGAGACAGGATGCCTGAGGGAAAAACTGGGCATACCTTCAGGACAGCGTCATGAGCTTTGCAGGGCCCTTCACGCCGAACAGAATGTGCTTATACAGGCTGCCCGGCATGGAATATCCGTTGCGGATTCAGTCCTGTACTGCACCAACATGCCGTGCCTTATCTGCGCCAAAATGATTATAAACGCCGGCGTGAGGGCAGTGGTGTACGCAGAGGCGTATGATGATGAGATGTCTGTCGCCATGATGAATGAGGCCGGGCTGGAACTCAGGCAATATGAGAGCGTCTGACAGGTTATCCTGCATGGTGGGAGGATTGCCGGGATGAGATGTCCCTTCTGCAAACATGAAAATACAAAGGTGGTAAATTCACGGCCCGGCAAGGATGAACGGGCCATAAGGCGGAGGCGGGAATGCCTTTTGTGCAGTGAGCGTTTCACCACCTATGAGCGTGTTGAGGAGTTTCAGCCAAGGGTTGTGAAAAAGGATGGCAGACGAGAACCCTTTGAAAAGAAAAAGATCATTGACGGCATACTTAAGGCGTGTGAAAAACGTCCGGTCAGCATGGAAAAAATCCAGGACTTTGTCAATGAACTGGAAAAGGGACTGCTTGACAGGGGTGACATGGAGATAGAGAGTGTTGCCATAGGCGAGCAGGTCATGGAAAGACTCAGAGAGTGGGATGATGTGGCCTATGTGCGTTTTGCGTCTGTTTACAAGCAGTTCAAGGACCTGCAGGAGTTTATGGACCAGTTGCAGGAACTCCTTGGCAACCGTGCGGGGCAGAGAGAAAAGGCATGACCGTTTTTTCCGGTGATGAGAAAAAATTCATGGCCATGGCAATTGCCGAGGCGGAAAAGGGCCTTGGCAGAACCGGGCCGAATCCTGCGGTAGGGGCGGTTATTGTCAGGGATGGCAGGGTGGTAGGCAGGGGATATCACAGAAAGGCCGGGACCCCCCACGCGGAAGTGAACGCCATAAGGGACGCGGGCAGCATGGCTGAAGGGGCGGTAATATATGTTACCCTTGAGCCCTGCAACCATCACGGCAGGACTCCTCCATGTTCAGAGGCTGTCATTTCCGCTGGCATAAGAAGGGTAGTCATAGGCGCCCTTGACCCCAATCCCGGAGTTGACGGCGGCGGCATGCAACATCTGTCAAGGCATGGCATTGAGGTCGTCCATGGATGCAGGGAGAGGGAGTGCATGCGTCTTGTCGCGCCCTTTGTCAAACATGTGATTCACGGTTTGCCATGGGTTGTCTGCAAGGTGGCGTGCAGCATGGACGGGAGAACGGCCACTCGCACCGGACACTCAAAATGGATTACCAACAGCAGGGCGAGAAAAGAGGGGCACAGACTCAGGAACCGGCTGGACGCCATACTGGTAGGCCGGGGAACAGTTGAGGCTGATGATCCTTCACTCACATGCCGCATGAGGAGTGGCAGGGACCCGGCAAGGATCATCCTTGACACCCGTCTTTCATGCAGCCCTGAAAAAAGGATTTTCAACCAGGATTCCCATGCCCCGACCTTTATTGCCTGCCATGAGGATGTCACGGACAAAAAGATGCGTCCCTTTGTTGACAGGGGAGTAAAATGCGTCAGGCTGCCCTCTGGCAGGAGGGGCGGCATTGACCTGAAGGCGCTGCTTGCAAGGCTGGGTGAGATGGGAATACAGTCCGTGCTTGTGGAGGGGGGAGGCCGCGTACACGGCAGTTTCTGGGACAGTGGCCTTGTTGACGAGGCCTTTTTTTTCTATGCGCCAAAAATTATCGGCGGCCTGGAAGCCAGGGCTGCAATTGGCGGAGAGGGGACAGCACTGGCCTCGGAGGCCCCGGTGCTGAAGGATGTGAGGCATCGCAGGCTTGATGACAACTGGATGATCTCCGGCATTGTGGCCGGTCATCTATCTTTTCTGTGGGACAGGTGATGTTTACAGGTATCATAGCAGGGCTTGGAAGGATTGATTATGTCCGTTCAAGGGGCGGCGGCATAGAGCTTGGCATCAAACCTGATTTCAGGGTTGATGATCCCGAGACAGGAGAGAGCACAGCTGTAAATGGCGTTTGCCTTACGGCGACCATGGTTACGGAAGACTATTTTACAGTTGACGTTTCGCCGGAATCCCTTGCCCGTTCGACTCTGCGCGGGATTAAAAAGGGAGATATGGTCAATCTTGAGAGGGCGTTGAGGCTTTCTGACAGGCTTGGCGGTCATATTGTGAGCGGTCATGTGGACTGCATGGGCACTGTCAGCCGTAAAGAGAAGGCAGGAAATTTTACCATCTATACCTTTGTCATTCCGTCTGAATACGACCGTTATCTTGTGGAAAAGGGTTCTGTTGCCGTTGACGGCATCAGTCTTACAGTTAACAGTTGCGCTTCAGGCACTTTTTCAGTATCAATTATTCCTCATACGGCAAGGGAAACGACCCTGCAGTTCATAAGGCCGGGCGACAGGTGTAATATTGAGCTTGATGTCATAGGCAAGTATGTTGAAAAGATGATGTCAGGCGGAAAGGATGCCGGTCAGGCAGCACCTGTAAACAGAAATTTCCTTGCGGAACATGGATTTGTCTGATGCCGGAACCCCTGTGGTTTCAGAGTGATCAGACCTGAAATATCAAAAGATAAAATAACCCGTAAATGGAGTGTATATAATGCCAGTTTCCACCATTGAAGAGGCCATCCAGGATATCCGGGAAGGCAAAATGTTTATCCTGGTTGATGATGAAGACAGGGAAAATGAAGGTGATCTCACCATGGCCGCGGAGATGGTTACTCCGGAGGCCATCAATTTCATGGCCAGGTATGGCCGGGGCCTCATCTGCCTTACCCTGACGGGCGAGCATGTTGACAGGCTCGGCCTTCCCATGATGGCTGCGCGCAACACCTCCCGTTTCGGCACGGCCTTTACAGTATCCATAGAGGCCAGACGGGGGGTTACCACCGGAATTTCAGCCCACGACAGGGCAACCACCATAAGAACTGTTATGCGGGATGACTGTTCGCCTGACGATATAGCGACCCCGGGTCATGTGTTCCCCCTCAGGGCAAAGGATGGCGGGGTGCTCATGCGGGCAGGCCAGACCGAGGGATCTGTTGATCTGGCCCGCCTTGCCGGTCTGAAGCCCGCCGGGGTGATATGTGAAATAATGAAGGATGACGGGACAATGGCCAGGATGCCTGACCTTGAGGTGTTCGCAGAGGAACACGGGCTGAAAATCGTCACAATCGCTGACCTTATAGAATACAGGCTCCGAAAGGAGTCCCTGGTGAAGCGGGAGGTGGAGACAAGGCTTCCTTCCAGGTTTGGCGGTGAATGGAAACTGATTGCCTACACATCCATCCTTGACAGGCATGAGCATATTGCCCTTGTCATGGGAGACAGCGCGATAGGGCCTGATGAAGATATCCTTGTGCGGGTGCATAGTGAATGTTTTACCGGGGATGTACTTGGTTCCCTGAGGTGTGATTGCGGACCCCAGCTTTTCACAGCCATGAAACAGATAGAAAAGGAAGGCAGGGGCGTACTCCTTTACATGCGTCAGGAAGGCAGGGGAATAGGGCTTATAAACAAGCTCAAGGCATACTGCCTGCAGGATGAGGGAAAGGATACGGTAGAGGCCAACCGTGAACTCGGATTCAAGGCTGATCTCAGGGATTACGGTGTGGGAGCGCAGATTCTCAGGGACCTCGGGGTGAAAAACATGCGACTTATGACCAACAACCCCAAAAAGAT
>CAYXYO010000261.1:0-5432 GCA_964469365.1 uncultured Desulfobacterales bacterium
AGATAAGCTCCAACCGTGAGCTTGGCTATGGCAGGTACGACATCCTCGCGGTCCACAAAACCGACCGCGGTCGTCCAGCCATTCTTATGGAAATGAAAAGCATCACCGGCTTTTACGAGGAAGAGCCTGACAAGGCCATAAAAGAGGCAGTGGAGCAGATAGGCAAAAGGGCATACGCCAGGGAACTTGAGGCACGGGGATTTACTGATATCCTGAAAATTGTTGTGGTGTCTGACGGAAAGAAGGTGTGGGTAAGGGTGGTGGAATAAGGAACTGCCATCTGTGGCATGTTTGTGGCACCGCAGGAATGGTGCCACGAGTATAAATGCCACTGCCACATTTGAGAATTTATAATAAATTTTGCTTTTTTTCTTTATTTCGTTCCAGTTGTTTCCCCTTTTATGTTCAGTTCTCCACATTGACCTATTTCGAGTGCACAAGATTCTGCCTATAATTTGAGACATCGCTTGTAAACCACAATGCGCCGGGATGGATTCAGACGTTGGGAAAATTCGGCTATCTGCCGCCGGTCTTACCTTATCAACCTGAGATGAACATGTTTTTGTCGCTCTGGCAGGTGCGGTCAGTAACCTCCCCTTGACTTTTCTCCTTTTTTTATTACTAAATATTCTCTGTTCATCAGGTTCTGCGTGCAGATGAAAAGGGAACCCTGTGCGAATCAGGGACGGGCCCGCCGCTGTAATCCCCGTGATGAACCGACGCAACCGTTGAAACGGCATGACTCACGCATTGTCGTTTCAGCGAGACCACTGTAACCCTGTGTTATGGGAAGGCTGTTGCCAAGGGGGGAAAGTCAGAAGACCTGCCTGATGTATCCATGTTTCCTCTGTGGTGAAAGGGGAAGCACTCTTTTGTGATTCATGGAAAAAGGGCTTCCTGGATCTGTGTTGATGTTTAACCGGACAGGGAAGGCGTTGTCTGAGTGCGGTTCGGACTGTTTTCCATGCGTTCTCCTCTCTTTCCCCTGTCCCATCCCGGATTTTTTTATGAACAGAATCTATGTCGCGGGCGTATGCGGCCCAAACCTTGACCCGGGTGTTGAAAGTCTGCTTGATGATTGCGTGGCTGTGGTCGCAGGCAGACGGCACTGCCCGCTTGTTGAAGGCAGGCCCCTGGAAATTGTGCCTGTTTCTCCTTTGGAGGCAATGGCCGCGAGCCTTGAGGCCGCCCTTGACAGGGGCAGCGTCATGGTGCTGGCATCGGGTGATCCGCTGTTTTTCGGCATAGGCCGCAGGCTTGTTGACCTGTTCGGCCCGGAAAGGATATCCTTCTTCCCGGCCCTTTCATCAGTTCAGCTTGCCGCGTCAAGGTTTGGAATACCCTGGGATGACATGATGTTTGTCAGCCTGCATGGCAGGGATGTGACCGGGTATGTCCAGTGCATCGCATCTTCTCAAAAGAGTTTTGTGCTTACTGATTGCAAAAACAGCCCTGACCGTGTTGCCAGGCGGCTTTTCAGTTTTCTTGACAGAAACGGACTTGGAGACGTGGCGTCTGGCATCTGTGTGCATGTGGCGGAAAACCTTGCCCTTCCTGATGAGAGACTCTTCTCCGGCGGTCTGGAAGAGGTCGCGGCTATGGATTTTTCACCTCTTAATGTGATGATTGTTGAGAGCCCCTGGAAAGACGGCGGCGCTTTGCCTGTTTTTGGTCTTAAAAGCAGCGGGTTTGCCTGTGTAAACGGCATGGTGACAAAGGATGAAACAAGGGCGGTCGCCATCCATAAACTTTCCCTGCCTGCAAGGGGGGTTATGTGGGATGCGGGTTCCGGTTCAGGCTCTGTTGCCATTGAGTCTGCGCGCATTGCTCCCGCCCTTTCCGTGTACGCTGTTGAGCGGGACCCGGTGGCCGCTGCCAACATAAGAAAGAATCTGGCTGCCTGTTCTGTTTTCAACGTGGATGTGGTTGAAGGTCTTGCCCCTGACGTGTTTGCAGACCTGCCTGATCCCGACCGTGTTTTTGTGGGCGGAAGCGGCGGCAGACTCAGGGAGATCCTCACAGCCTCTGCCTTGAGATTGAGGAAAAACGGTATTGTTGTCGTGAACGCCGTGCTTGAAGAGACAGCGGCCATTGCCCCTGATGTCATGCGTGCTGCCGGGCTCAGGGTTGAGATTTCCAGGCTGAGCGTGGAACGCATCACTGTTGACAATGGCAGGGAGATCACGCGTCTTAATCCCATAACTGTTATAAAAGGAGTGTTATGAAAGAGGGAAATTACGGTTCGTTTCATGTGGTAGGCGTTGGGCCGGGCGACCCTGAGCTGATAACCATGAAGGGCGTGAAGGTCATTGAAAGTGCCGATGTGATTGTCGCTCCGTCAGGCAGGGCAGGCGGTGCCTCAACCGCCCTTGAGATCGTCGCTGGAGCAGTGTCCCTTGATGGTAAGGAGGTGCTTTCCATGCACTTCCCCATGGTAAGGATTGACCTTGACGGAGATAACACTGCTGCCAGCGCCGCATGGAAAAAGGTGGCTGAAGTCATTGCGAACCGTATGAGGCAGGGCAGGCGGGTGGTGTTTCCCACCCTTGGCGACCCGGCCTTCTATTCCACAGCCTTTTATGTGATATCAGCGCTTTCAGCCCTTGATGATCCGCCTGGCCGGGTCAGGGTTGTTCCAGGGGTGAGCGCAATGGGGGCCTGCGCGGCAACGGCGGGTATGCCAACTGTCCTGGCAGGCGAGATGCTTGCGGTTGTGCCTGCCCTCTTCAGCGACGATCGGCTTGAGGAGACCCTCGCAGCCTTTGACTCCATAGTGCTGATGAAGGTGAACCGTTCAATGGAGCGCATAATAGCAATCCTTGAGAGGATGTCCCTTGTGGAGTATGCTGTGCTGGTGGAAAGGACCACCATGGCAGATGAGAGGATCTGGCAGGATATCCGTACCGCGCCGAGAGAGGGGCTCCACTATTTTTCAACGGTAATTGTCAGGAAAAGGGGCATGGAGATGCGGCCTGCCGCCTTTTCGTAACGTTTTACGGAACTGTTTTAATCATGTCATCCAGCAATCACAGAATAATATTCGCAGGGGCCGGGCCCGGCGACCCTGAACTGATAACCCTCAGGGCAAGGGCCGCCCTTGACGCGGCTGATGTCGTCGTCTATGCGGGCAGTCTTGTGAATCCTGTCCTGCTTGACGGCCTTGACGCTGAAATACACGACTCCTCAGGCATGGACCTGGAAAATATCATGGATATAATGATATCAGCTCACAGGCAGGGGAAACGGGTGGTGCGTCTTCACACTGGAGACCCGGCGATATACGGCGCCACAGGAGAACAGATGAGGCGTCTTGATAAGGAGGGAATCGGCTACGAGGTTATACCTGGCGTCACATCGGCAACGGCGGCCGCGGCTGCCGTCAGGGCCGAGCTTACCCTGCCAGGTGTCAGCCAGACCGTTATATTGACCAGAATGTCCGGCAGGACACCTGTGCCTGACAGGGAGGCGCTGGCTTCCCTTGCCTCGCATCAGGCCTCCCTCTGCATCTATCTCAGCGTATCCATGTTGAAGGATGTGGTACATGAACTGCTTGAAGGAGGTTACGGCCCGGACACGCCCGCGGTGGTGGTCGAAAAGGCGACATGGCCTGATGAACGTATTGTCAGTGGCACGCTGGACACCATTGCTGACGCGGTGCGGCGCCTTGATATCCGCAAAACAGCCATGATCCTTGTGGGACATGCCCTGGAAAAGGGGGCTGGAGAGGCATCCTGTCTCTATGATCCTGCCTTCAGCCACGGATACAGGCAGGCAACTGGATGAAGACAGCAGTTCTTTCCATCACTGACGGCGGCCTTGCCCTTGCGGAGAAGATCAGCGCCGCCCTTGGAGATTCTGAGGCGCTGGATTGCCGGGGCAGGCTGAAAGAGGTTGTGGAAGAGAAGTGGTCAGAGGCTGACGGACTTGTCTTTGTCATGGCCACAGGCATAGTTGTGCGCCTTGTCGCCCCGCTGCTTGATGACAAGTACAGCGATCCCTGCGTCCTCGCCCTGGATGAAAAGGGAAGGTTTGTGATAAGCCTTCTTTCAGGCCATCTTGGAGGAGGAAACGGTCTCGCAAGACAGGTGGCTGAAATTACCGGCGGCGAGCCTGTCATAACCACGGCTTCGGATGTGCTCGGTCATACCGCCCTTGACCTCTGGGCCGGGTCATACGGACTTGCGGCGTCTGATCCGGGCAGATTCGCCAGGGTCGCTGCAAGACTTGTGAACAGCGGCTCTGTCACTGTGTACAGCAATTGCGGTCTGCCTGACCTGCCGCACGACATGCAGGCGGTCAACAGTCCGGGCATGGCTGACATGGTGATAACCATAAAGTCGGATGTGGCCTTTCAGGGTCTGACCCTTTATCCGCGCAGCGTGGTCGCAGGCATTGGATGCAACCGCGGGACATCGGCTGCGGATATTGAAAAGGCCTTTGTTGACACATGCGCCATGAAGGGCATCTCTCCCCTTTCCGTAAGGGCGGTGGCCTCGATTGACCTGAAGAGGGACGAAACAGGGCTTCTGGAGTTTGCCTCGTCCCGTGAACTGCCATTGCTCTTTTTTACCAGGGATGAGATAAACGGGGTGAGGGAAACAGGGGTGTCAGAGACTGTTATGAAGGCTGTGGGCGCAAGGGGCGTGGCTGAGCCTGCCGCCATACTCGGCGCCGGAAAGGGACGTTTGATAGTAAGGAAGGTGAAATGGAAGGATGTGACAGTGGCCATGGCAAGGGACGCCTTGCCGTGGTGGGAACAGGGCCGGGAGCAATAGAGCATATCACGCCTGCCGCAAGGCGCGCCATCAGCGAGGCGGATGTTGTGGCAGGCTACAGGACCTATGTTGAACTGGCGGGAGAGTTGATACGCCCTGAACAGGAGGTGGTTTCATCTTCCATGATGCAGGAGGTTGACAGGTGCGGCAAGGCCCTGGAACTTGCCGCGGGCGGCAGGAGGGTGGCCCTTCTGTGCAGCGGCGATCCCGGCATATACGCCATGGCAGGCCTGGTATTCGAGATAGCGGCCTCAATGGAGAGCGATGTGGAGATCGTTGTTGTGCCTGGAGTGCCTGCCCTCGGTTCCTGCGCCTCAATACTCGGGGCGCCGCTCATGCATGATTTCGCATGTGTCAGTCTCTCTGACCTTCTCACTCCCTGGGACGTGATAGAGAAACGGCTCCATGCCGCTGCGTCAGCAGATTTTGTCATTGTGCTTTACAACCCCAGATCAAGGAAACGGGTCAGGCAGATAGAGATTGCTGCGGAAATAATCATGGAATACAGGCCGCCTGAAACACCTGCAGGGATAGTGACCGGCGCGGCAAGGACGAATGAGCAGGTGACCCTTACCACCCTTTCAGAGATGACAGGCCATGAGATAGCCATGCAGTCCACGGTTATTGTCGGCAACTCATCCACCTTTACATGGCGGG
>CAYXYO010000262.1:0-13077 GCA_964469365.1 uncultured Desulfobacterales bacterium
AGACAAAATATATATTACGTTTCTATTGTCTTGCGCTCTTAACTTACACAAGATTCTCTAACCCCTATTGTACCGGAAAACAGATTCAATATCCCTGGATATGGACGTTAAAACAGGCATCCTCTCGCCATCAGCATCTTCAGGTTAAACATGGCAAGATGAATCTGTCAAGGCGGGAGCGCGTTAAAATGGCCAGAGTTTCCGGTACCAGGGTTCTGTATCCGGCAGTATCTTGGCCTCTTCCGAGTTTATGACCATGATTGCCTTCTGGGACGCCAGGAGTTCCTCAGCCTCCGGTCTGATGGACGCGTCAGGATAGAGCATTATCAACCTTTCCAGCCTGTTTACGGCGCATGCGGGCCGGTCAACCCGGCTGTACCATTCGGCCACCACATATTCATGTTCAGCCAGCAGGTCAGTGCCTTCCTTTATGCGTTTTTTCGCCTCATAGCTGAAGGGGCTTTCAGGGAATCTGGTAAGCAGCCTCCTGTATGTGTCAATCATCTTTAGCGTATTGCTCTGGTCCCTGTCCGGGGTGTCCATCATCTCATAATAACATGCCCCTTCCTGGTAGATGACATAGGGGATGGCGTCATTCGTGGGGTGGAGTTGTTCAAAGTTCTCATACAGGGGAAGGGCTTCCAGATAGAAATCTCGGTAATACTTGCAGTCAGCAAGGCGCAGCTCCGCCACAGTGGCGTAAGGGCTGAAGGGATAACGGTCGCGTATCTTCTGGAATATCTCCTCGGCCATCATGTATCTGCCTGTATTGAAAAATTCCATGGCTTCCCTGGTCATATCCGCGTCGGTTCCTGTTACCTTCATCTCCTCGGGCGGCGGGGATGAAAACATGGAGGTTACGCTGTTCCAGGCGGAACAGCCGCCAAGAAGCGGAAGGATAGCCGCCATGATATATAAAAAAAAGATTTTCCTGTGCCAGAGAAAAGTGCTCATATCTGCCTGCCGTCTCAAATGTTTGGTTGCCGTCTTAACTGCCTGCCGCCTGCATGATGTCATGTTCTGCCGCATATACAGCAGTGGCCCCGTCAGAGACTGCCGTAACAATCTGCCGCAGGGGTTTGCTCCGGCAGTCTCCTGCCGCGTATATCATGGGCCTTGATGTCCGCATCCACTCGTCTGTAATTATAAAACCTGAGTTGTCCAGTTCAAGGTTTCCCTTGAGAAAGGATGTTGACGGATGAATGCCTGTAAAGATGAAGAGGCCCTCCACCTCAAGATCGGCGCGGACATTGGTTTTTTTGTTCAGGATTGACACTGAACTGACGCTGTTCTCACCATTTACCGACTCGGCAACAGTGTCCCAGAGAAATTCGATTTTCGGATTCTCAAAGGCCTGTTCCTGAAGTATCCTTACGGCCCTGAGCTCATCACGCCTGTGTATGATATAGACCTTTGAGGCAAACCTTGTGAGAAAAAGGGCTTCCTGCACGGCGGTATCTCCACCCCCCACCACAGCGACAGGCACATCCCGGAAAAAGGCACCGTCACATGTGGCGCAGTATGAAACTCCCCTGCCAGCCAGTTCCCTTTCGCCAGGTATGCCAAGCCTGTTATGGGTCGCGCCGGTTGCCACAATGACAGCGCGTGCCTCCATGCCCTCTCCATCCGCCAGCATAACCCTGACCCCATGGGCCTTGTCATCTCCGGTTTCCAGGGCAATGACCTCCCCGTTTTTTTGTTCCATGCCGAACTTTTCCGCGTGGGCCGTCATCCTGTCCACAAGGTCAAAACCTGATACCCCGTCTGGAAAACCGGGGTAGTTGTCCACCCTGTCTGTTGAGAGCACCTGCCCGCCAGGGCCGGTTTTGTCAAGGATTACTGAAGGCATGCGGGCCCGTGACGCGTAAAGCGCCGCCGTGAGGCCGGCAGGTCCGCTGCCTATGATTACAAGAGGTCTTTTGTGTGGCATCAGTCTTGACTGGTAATATCAGAGGTTATGGCAAGGCGGTTTCAGGCAGCTACGCTATTTTGTCTTATGCCTGTTGTGTGAAGCCATCTGCCGGATCCAACCGGCAGATGACGTTAGTGCAGATTTTGTGAATGAACCGTAACCGTGAGCCTGATTCTGAGGGTACGGTTACGCAAACCGGTCAGATTACCTTGTTCAGCGCCGCTGCAATGGCAGCCTTGCCGACGGCTCCTGTTATCTGCTCAACCACATTGCCGTCCTTGAACAGGATGAGGGTGGGGATGGCCCTTATGCCGAATCTGCCCGGAGTCTCCGGGTTTTCATCTACATTCATCTTTGTTATCCTGACCTTTCCATCATACTCTTCAGCCATTTCGCCTATTACAGGGGCTATGGCCCGTCATGGCCCGCACCAGGCGGCCCAGAAGTCCACCAGCACCGGGATGTCTGAATTGATAACATCTGCTTCAAAGCTGGCATCTGTCACATGCTGTATCTTGTCATCGGACATGCTGTAAAATCTCCTTGTTTGATAAAGTAAGTTGAACAGTTAAACTTGGTGTGAAGTTTAGGGCAGCCACAGGCTGCTGTCAAGTAAAAATATCATGCGTCAAGGCGGGCATATAGCAGAACAGCCCCAGAGGCATGGCGCCTTTGGGGCTGTTTTTATTCATGTTTTGTGTGTAGGGGAGACGCGGTTAGAACAGGCCCTTTACCTTGCCTGTGTCTGTGTCCACATCAATCCTGCGGTATGCCGGATCAGAACCCGTGCCCGGCATCAGGCTGATTGCGCCTGCCACCGGAACAACAAACCCGGCGCCCTTGTACGTGAGGATGTCGCGCACATGGAGTGTCCAGTCCTTGGGAACGCCCTTGAGGTTCGGGTTGTCTGAAAGGCTGAGGTGAGTCTTTACCATGCAGGTTCCGAGTTTGGCAATTTCAGGATCCTTTTCCATGGCCTCTGCCTTGGCAGCCGCTTCGGGTGAATATGTAACGCCGTTTCCACCGTAAACTTCCCTGGTGATAAGCTCGATTCTCTGGCGGAGAGGCATGTCAAGGTCATAGAGGAACTTGAAGTCGTTTTCCTCGTTGCAGGCGTCAAGCACCGCGTCGGCAAATTCAAGCGCGCCGTCGCCGCCCTTGAGCCAGTGCTCGGATACTGCGACCCTTGCGCCCGCGTCTTCACAGAGCCTGCGGCATGCGGCGATTTCATCCTTTGTGTCAGTGTAGAATGCGTTGATGCACACAACGGGATTGATGCCTGCCTTCTTGACAGTCTCGATGTGGTGCAGAAGGTTGGCGCATCCTGCCTCAACCCAGCCCACGTTTTCAGTGTTGTATTCCTCTGGCATCGGACGGCCCGGACGGGGAATGGGCGCGCCGCCATGACATTTGAGCGCCCTGATGGTGGCTACCACGACAGCGCAGTTGGGTTTCAGGTTGCTGAAGCGGCACTTCAGGTTCCAGAATTTTTCAAAGCCGATGTCAGCGCCGAATCCGCTTTCAGTCACAAGGTAGTCGCCCAGCTTGAGGCCGACCCTGTCCGCGATGACAGAAGACTGGCCGATGGCGATGTTGGCAAAGGGACCGGCATGAATCAGGCAGGGCTGTCCCTCTACTGTCTGCATCAGGTTGGGGTTTACAGCCTCAACCATCCACGCGGTCATGGCGCCTGCCACTTCAAGGTCTTCAGTGGTGATGGGCTTTCCGGTCTTGTCATAGGCAACAACTATCTTGCCGATGCGTTCCCTCAGGTCTTTCAGGTCGTTGGCAATGGCGAGAATGGCCATGATCTCTGAGCTTACCGCGATGTTAAAGCCGCTCTGCATGGTCATGCCGTCCATCCTGCCGCCAAGTCCGAGGGTTATGTTCCTCAGGGACTGGGCGCAGAAGTCCATGATCCATTTGAATTCAACGCTTTTGGGGTGTATGTCAAGGCGCTTCAGGTTGCGGAGGGCAAGCTGCTCGTCCGTGTAGTTGCTTTCATGCTGCATGCGCGCTGTCAGGGCGACCATGCCCAGGTTGTGGGCGTTCATTATGGCGTTTATGTCGCCTGTAAGGCCGAGGGAGAACTTGGAGAGGGGAATGACCTGTGAGATTCCACCGCCTGCCGCGCTGCCCTTTATGTTGAATGTGGGGCCGCCTGACGGCTGACGCAGGGCGCCCACAACATTTTTCTGACGTTTGCCAAGGCCTTCCATGAGGCCAACGGCGCAGGTGCTTTTGCCTTCTCCGAGGGGGGTTGGGGAAATGGCTGTAACGTCAATGTATTTCCCGTCAGGTTTGTCCTTGAGACGCTCCATTGTCCTGGCAAAGTCGATTTTTGCCACATAGTGGCCGTAGGGTAATAGCTCTTCCTTCTCCAGAGCGAGTTCCTCGCCAAGCTGGTACACGGTTTTCATGTTTTCTTCCGCGGCTTCAGCGATTTCCCAGTCCTTCATCTTGGTCGGGTCAAGGTTCATTTAAGACATCCTCCTGAAAAAATTTATGGTATTGGGGGCCGGGCCCGATTAATATTGTCAGTGTTCCGGTAATGTTGAATCGCTCCGCCCCGTGGCGCAACATGCCGCCATGCCAATGACACAGGGTGCCGTACACCCCCCTGTGACATGATGCAGATGCATCCTGCCATGATTTTCCGTATAGCTTTTACGAGGAAGTCAAGGGGTGACATGAGCTGTCGGGCATGAAGCAGTTTTTATTTTACCGGAGCCCTGAACCGGCCTGAAAAGCTCCAGGCCACTCACACTAAAAAAACAGATATCACATTCCTAACTGAAAAGCATGGTTCTTGTCAAGAACGGAGGATAAAATTGATAATTGAAATTGATCCGGAACGTCCGAGACCACGGGATATCAATCGGGTAGTTTCCGCGATAAAGGCAGGAGAACTTGTTGTTTATCCCACGGACACCTGTTACGGTATCGGAGGCGATATCTTCAACAAAAACACCATCAGCAGGATTTACCAGATAAAGAGGGTGCCGAAAAACACACCTTTCAGTTTTGTCTGCCATGATCTCAGCGACATAAGCGTGTATGCCAGGGTGTCGGATTTTGCGTACAGGATACTTAAACGCTATCTGCCAGGGCCTTACACCTTTGTCCTGAAGGGTTCCAAACATGTGCCTAAAATGATGCTTACAAAACGGAAGACGGCAGGCATCAGGATTCCTGACCATAATGTGTGTCTTGAAATCACAGAGGCACTTGGACGGCCTGTCATAAGCGCGTCGGCATCCATTGATGATGAAATTGTGGAAGATCCCAGGGATATGGCGTCCCTTGTAGGGAAAAACGGCGTCATAGTTGACTGCGGCGTCATACCGCCCTTGCCTTCGAGCGTGATAAGCCTGGTTGACGACATGCCTGAGGTGCTGCGGGAGGGCAGGGGAGATGTCTCTTTTTTCAGGGAGATGGCATAGGGCGGTCAGTATGCCATGTTCGCCACGGAGTTTCTCTGTCCGGACGTTTTTTTGAGCAAACAGGAGGTGTTATGTCTGTTATAAAAATTCATATACTTGGGGAGAGGGACAGGTTGCAGGAGCGGTTCCGTTCCATGGCCGATGACCTGTTCCGCATGACCCAGCCTTCAACCAAATGCCGTTGCGAGTGGATTCCCGCTGTTGATCTCTATGAGGCCGACGGTTCTCTTTTTATGGTAGCCGCCCTTGGAGGAGTTGACATGGAGTCCATTGAACTTACCTTGAACAGTAGTTATCTCAGATTGTCCGGCAACAGGAAGTCGCCCGCCGGCGTTGAGAGGGGAAAACAGTATTTTCAGATGGAGATAGAGTACGGACCCTTTGAAAGGATTATCAGGCTTCCTTTCAGCGTTGATCCTGAAAAGGTCCAGGTAAACTATGCGAACGGCATGCTTGTGACCCGCATGTACAGACTGCCGCGGGGTTGACGCCATGACCGGCGGGTCATGTTTTGCCTCCCTGCAACGGATTTGAATATTTCTGAAAAAGACAGAGATTGTAATAACCATGACAGAAGAAAAGAAAAACAGCAACAACGATATCGAACCAAGAGATATTGAGGAAAATGAAGATAATAACGGGGAGCGCGGTTCCCAGAATACCGTGAGGGAACTGCCGGTGCTGCCCAGTGAGGACATGGTGCTCTTTCCGCACATGGTGGTGCCCTGGGTTGTTGAGCCCCCACATCTTGTCAGGATGATAGACGATGCCCTGGCCACTGATCGCACCATTGTGGTGGCCCTGTCCAAAAAGGGCGACGACGCCGATACTGACATGCTCCATGAGATAGGCACCATGGGCATTATCCTCAGGATGATGAAAAACGAAGAGGGGCATGCCAAACTCATTATTCAGGGCGCCTCAAGGGTGCGTCTCAGGGAGATCACTTCCCAGGAGCCTTATATCAAGGCGGTTACCGAGCCTGTGCACGATGAGGTTGAACATGATATCCAGCTTCAGGCCATGGTTGTTAACCTGAGGCAGACCTTTGGGAAAATCCTTGACATAACAAACAATCTGCCTGCGGAGCTTGGCGCCATCATCATGAATATTGATGATCCCGGCGCCCTTGCCGACATAGCCATAACCCACCTCAATGTGGACGCATCGGTCAAACAGGAGGTCCTTGACGCGGTTAACGTCAAGGAGAGGCTTGAAAAGACCCTGGTGATACTTTCAGGGCAGCTTGAGATAATGAAGCTCGGCTCCAGGATTCAGACCCAGGTGAAGGACAGGGTTGAACAGACCCAGAAGGAGTTTTTCCTCAGGGAGCAGATGAAGGTCATAAAAAAGGAGCTTGGCGAGACGGATAACGCCCCTGACGAGATCGCAGAGCTGGAAGAGAAACTCAAGGCGAAAAATCTCCCTGAAGACGCCTGGAAAGAGGCGGAACGGGAGCTCAAGCGCCTTGCCAGGATGCATCCCTCGTCATCGGAATATTCAGTGGCCCGTACATATCTGGACTGGATGATTGATATCCCCTGGAATGAGGAGACAGAGGATGATATTGACCTTGAAAAGGCTGAGGCGGTTCTGAACAGGGACCACTATGACCTTGCAAAGATCAAGACAAGGATACTGGAGTATCTCGCGGTAAGAAAACTCAAGCCTGACGGCAAGGGCACCATTATCTGTTTTGCCGGCCCTCCGGGTACAGGCAAGACATCCCTTGGCAAATCCATAGCCCGGTCAATAGGCAGGAAGTTCCAGCGCATAGCCCTTGGGGGCACACATGACGAGGCGGAGATACGCGGTCACAGGCGCACCTATGTGGGGGCGATGCCCGGACGCATTATACAGGCGATAAAAAAGGCGGGTGTGAGAAACCCGGTCATAATGCTTGACGAGATAGACAAGCTCGGTTCGGATTTCCGGGGCGACCCATCCTCAGCCCTGCTTGAAGTGCTTGACCCTGAGCAGAATTCCACCTTTACGGACAACTATCTCGGTGTGGAGTTTGACCTGTCAAACGTGATCTTTCTCGCTACCGCCAACATGCTTGAGACGATTCCCGGGCCGCTTCTCGACAGGCTTGAGGTCCTGGAACTTGCCGGATACACCATGGAAGAAAAGGCTGTGATCGCCCGCAAGTACCTGTTGCCAAGGCAGCTTGAGGCCCACGGGCTTAAAAAACGCGGCAGTATCAGCATTGACAAGCGAACCCTGCTCAGGATTATCACATCCTACACCAGGGAGGCAGGCGTAAGAAACCTGGAAAGGCAGATTGCCAGGATATGCCGCAAGGTGGCCAGAAGGGTGGCTGAAGGCGATGCGTCAAAGGTGACTGTCAGGATAAAGAACCTGTCAGACTATCTCGGCAGCGAAAAGTATTTTTCCGAGGTTGCCGAAAGGACATCCATTCCGGGTGTGGCCACCGGCCTGGCATGGACCCCGGTTGGCGGAGATATCCTGTTCATAGAGGCCACCAGCATGCCTGGCAGCGGCAAACTCATTCTTACAGGCAAGCTCGGCGACGTGATGAAGGAGTCGGCCATGGCCGCCCTGAGCTATGTCAAGTCCAGGCATGACAGATTCATGATAGACCCGGACCTGTTCAAAAACTCTGATATTCACCTTCATGTTCCATCTGGGGCCATACCAAAGGACGGCCCGTCGGCAGGCGTGGCCATATCCATGGCCCTGCTTTCGCTGTTCAGGGATGTTTCCGTCAGGTCTGACGTTGCCATGACCGGAGAGATAACCCTGCGCGGCCTTGTGCTTCCGGTGGGTGGCATCAAGGAGAAGTTTCTGGCTGCCCACAGGGCAGGTATCAGGGAGATAATACTGCCTCTTCGCAACAGAAAGGACCTTGAGGAACTTCCTGACCAGGTGCGGGAATCCCTGGTTTTTCATCCTGTGAGCCGGATAGACGAGGCTGTCAGGATAGTCTTTCCCGATCTGGTGAAGCGCGGCAGGAGGCCTGCGGCAGTAAAACGGGCGGACGTAAGGAAAGGCCGCAAGGGCAAAGGCGGAAAACGGCCTGAGAAAAAGACGCCTGACAAGGGCGGATTGCCTGAAAATGTAAATATTGACATGCCCCTGGCCTGATTTCCGGCAGGGGGATGAACGGTGTCAAGGGTTTTCGCACATATTTTTTCAGGTTTTCTATTGACAAACTCCGTTCTTTTTGGGATTTTAGCAAGTTCTTGAAACATGTAATGCAGGGTGTTTTGGATAAACGGGATTCCTGTTCAGGCATACGGCCATGGAATACCGGGAACCTTGTTTTTTCAATGGGCCTCTGTAATAAAAAGCCTTGGAGGAAAACGAATGCTTGTTAAGGAATGGATGGCTGCAAACCCCATCACAATTGATGCCAACACTTCTATCATGAAGGCCACACAGATTATGAAAGAGAATGGAATCCGCAGGATTCCCGTACTCCGTGATGATAAACTTGCGGGTATTGTAAGTGACAGGGATATTAAGGAGGCCGCGCCGTCAAAAGCAACAACCCTTGATGTTCATGAACTCTATTATCTCCTGTCAGAGATCAAGGCCAAGGACATCATGACCCCTGACCCGATATCTCTCAGGGAGACGGATTCCGTTGAAAAGGCTGCCGTTATAATGCTGGAAAACAGGATTTCAGGCATGCCTGTTGTGGCTGATGACGGCAAGGTGGTGGGCATGATTACCCAGACAGATGTGTTCAAGGTTATGATAAGCATCTCCGGGGCCTATCACAGCCCTGTGCAGATAGCCTTTGACATGGAGGACAAACCCGGTTCCCTCAATTCCCTGCTGACGACCCTGCGCGAGAACGGCGCGAGGATAGTTAGTGTTCTGACAAGCCATGAACACATGTCAGCAGGCAGGCGTGAAGTGTATGTGCGTCTCATGGATATGCCTGACGCTGACCTTGACAGCCTGGTGGAAAAACTGAAAAAGGATTTCAAGGTGATGTTTGTCGTAAAGGAAGACCTTACGGACATACCCCGCAAGAAATCCAAACATGAAGAATAAAATTCCAAGCCACCAGGGTTGCAACCATGACCCTGATCAATTATAAGAACTGCACAAACATGCGCCCGTAGCTCAGCTGGATAGAGCGCCGGACTACGAATCCGTAGGTCGGGAGTTCGAATCTCTCCGGGCGCGCCAGTCATTTCAGGCACCTGGCTCAATAAGGGCAAGGTGCCTTTTTTTTGTGATTTTATGTCAGCGATGGACAAACCGGCTACTTCCCGGGACTAATGAAGGCAGATGCAGTGAGCATATTGCTGGAAGGTTAAAGGTCCGGGGTAGGCCTCCCCGGGCTTTTCGGTAATTGAAGGATGTTTCGGGGCACTAACGATCTTTTTTGCAGGTGCGATGGTGTGGCGGCGGGAGATGTGTGGAGAAGGGCTTGCGGCAGATGATCAGGATACTCCAGCCGCAAGATAAAACAAGCGGTAACAAATTTCATTATTGATGGCTTCCGGGAAGCCGGTGGCGGTAATATGAAAATAGCCGGGATTTTTTTATAAAACAGGAACAGACAAGAAAATGGCACTGAAGAAATCACACCTGTACAGCTCGCTCTGGGAGAGCGCAAACCAGCTCAGGGGTGGCATGGACGCATCCCAGTACAAGGATTACGTCCTGACCATCCTCTTCATGAAGTACGTTACCGACAAGTACAAGGGCGACCCCTTTGCAACAATCGTCATCCCTGAAGGCGGCTCCTTTGACGACATGGTGGCGCTAAAAGGCGACCCGGAGATCGGGGACAAGATAAACAAGATCATCGCCCGCCTTGCCCAGGAGAACAATCTCAGGGGCGTAATCGACGTGGCAGACTTCAACGACGAGGCAAGGCTTGGCCGGGGCAAGGAGATGGTGGACAGGCTATCAAGGCTCATTGCCATTTTCGAGGGCCTGGACTTCAGGGCCAACCGGGCAGACGGCGACGATCTTCTTGGTGACGCCTATGAATACTTCATGCGTCACTTTGCCACCGAATCAGGCAAGAGCAAGGGCCAGTTCTACACCCCTGCCGAGGTCTCAAGGATCATGTCCAAGGTGGTGGAGGCAAAAAAGGCCCCAAGTCAGGAGATGACAGTCTATGACCCCACCTGCGGCTCTGGCTCCCTTCTTCTAAAGGTGGCATCAGAGGCCCCGAGGGGCCTTTCCATATTCGGCCAGGAAAAGGACAATGCCACAGCGGCCCTTGCCCGCATGAACATGATCTTGCACGACCAGCCCACTGCCGAGATATGGCAGGGAAACACCCTTACAGATCCACACTGGAAAGAGCCTGACGGCAGTCTCAAGCGCTTTGACTTCGTGGTGGCAAATCCCCCCTTTTCGGACAAGGCATGGAGCAACGGGCTCGACCCAGAACATGACGAGTTCAACCGCTTTGAGCTTGGCATCCCCCCTGCCAAAAACGGCGATTACGCATATCTCCTCCACATCCTCGCATCGCTAAAAAGCACCGGAAAGGCCGCGGTCATCCTGCCCCACGGCGTGCTCTTCAGGGGCGGAGCAGAGGAAAACATCAGGGTGAACCTGGTAAAGCGGGGGCTCATCATGGCAATCATCGGCCTTCCGCCAAACCTCTTTTTTGGCACAGGCATACCTGCCTCCATCATCGTGCTGGACAAGAAAGATGCGGCAACGAGAAAGGGCATCTTCTTCATCGACGCCTCAACAGGCTTCAAGAAAGACGGCAACAAGAACCGCCTGAGGGAGCAGGACATAAAAAAGATAGTGGATGTCTTTACAGGCCGCCTTACCATAGAACGCTACTCCCGCCTGGTCCCCTACAGCGAGATAAAAGCAAACGGATACAACCTCAACATCCCGCGCTACATAGACACAAGCGAGCCTGAAGACCTGCACGACCTCAACGCCCATCTCCACGGCGGAATCCCTGAAAGCGACCTTGAGGTCCTTTGCGACTACTGGGAGCAGTTCCCAGGGCTGAAAGACGAGATCTTCGAGCCTGCCTCCCACAAGGCCGGATACATCGAGCCCCGGATACCTGCCCGCGAGGTCAAAGGGATAATCATGAACAACAGGGACTTTCAGGCATTCACCGCCAGGGTTAGGGATGCTTTCAACTTCTGGTGGCGCCAGCATGAAGCCAAGCTCTTTGCCCTGGACGGCTCCACCCATCCAAAAGCCCTGATAGAGGAGCTTGGCGAGGGCATCCTCAGCGCCTTTTCAAAGACTCCCCTTCTTAACAGATATGACATCTATCAGATACTCATGGACTACTGGGATGCCACCATGCAGGACGACGTTTACCAGATCGTACAATCTGGCTGGCAGGAGGCCGCAAGGCTCAGAACCCCAATGACCGGGGCAGACGGAAAGGCAAAGGAAAAGCCTGACCTCACCATAGGCTCAGGCAAAAAGGCAAAGAAGTACATGGCAGACCTCATCCCGCCAGGGCTTATTGTCTCAGTATATTTTCCAGAGGAAAAAGAAAAGATCGAGGAGCTTTCTGCCAGGCACGAGGCCGCAAGCCAGGAGCTTGAAACCTTCATAGAGGAAAACAGCGGGGAGGACAGCCCCCTTGAAGAGATCAAAAACGATAAAGGCAAGATTACCAAGGCCAACCTTGACAAACGTATCAAGGAGATAAAACCCCTGTTTGGCCTGGAAGATGAGCTTTCACTCCTCAAAGAGCTCAAAAAGCTCATGGACAGGGAATCCAAGGCAAAAAAGGCCGTAAAGGAAGCCCAGAAGCTCCTTGATGAAAAGGTCCTTTTGAAATATGGCCAGTTTGAACCGGATGAGATAAAGGAGCTCGTTGTCAGAAAGAAGTGGAAACAGGCCCTTAAAAAGGAGGTCCTTTCAGAGCCTGAGCGCATGGCTCAGCAGCTTGCAACAAGGCTCAAGGAGCTTATAGAGCGGTATGAAGAGCCACTTCCAAAGATCATGGCTGAGGTGGAGGAGTACCAGGCCAGGGTAGATGAGCATTTGAGGAAGATGGGGTTTGAGGTGTGAATATCAATTTAACTAATATAGTTCAAAGTGTGGCAATTATATCAGCCTGCTGGGCAATTATTTCAGGCATTGGTGCCTGGAAACGGGAATTTCTTGGGAAAAGACGTATCGAGTTGGCAGAGGAAATTTTATCTTATTTCTTTGAAGTCAAAGATGCTATTGCAGAAATTAGGAACCCATTTTCCAGAAGCAACGAAGGCCAGTCAAGGAAAAAAGGCAAAAATGAAACTGCAGATGAATCCAAATTGCTTGATATGGCTTATGTCGTAGTTGAAAGATATGAAAGAAGGAAAGACGTTTTCAATCGTTTTAATACACTAAAATATAGATGTATGGCAGCTTTTGGCCATGAATCAGAAGAAATATTCATTGAATGCAATAAAATTCTCAGCAGTATTTTTGTGGCTGCAAAGTTATTGGGTACACATTACTGGAAACGACAAGGGCGCGTAAAAATGACAGAGGACGAATTCAAAAGGCATCTTACAGAAATGCATAAATATGAGGCTATTTTTTGGGACACCATGAACGAAGATGACGAAATCCGTAAACGTCTACAAAAGGTGCAAAGGAATATCGAGGAGATAACAAAGCCTTGCTTTGAAGAACCGTCAACTCTTTATTCTATGTTAACCACCAAGATATCTAAATTTTTCCATAATCAAAAACAAACTCAGGCACAAAGCAAATAAAAATCTTATGTCTCACTGCAAGAAACAAGAT
>CAYXYO010000263.1:0-4043 GCA_964469365.1 uncultured Desulfobacterales bacterium
AGGGGTATGGATAAAAATTTCATTTTCCTTTGCCGCTTTTAAAATTATCTCCGGCATATTATAGTCCTGTCAGGTTATATAAAAATCTCTGTCAGGATAAAAACAATGCCTCAAAAAACCTTTGAAAACGCGCTGAAAGAACTGGAAGACATAGTTGCAAAACTGGAACAGGGGGAGACATCCCTGGAAGAGGCCCTTGAGCTGTTTGAAAAGGGGATAAAACTCTCCAGGATATGTTCGGAACGGCTGGAGCAGGCTGAAAAAAAGATAAGGATACTCACTGAATCACCTCCAGGGGAAAATAAAACAGAAGAATGGAACCGGACAATACCAGAGTAATGCCATGTCAGTCAGTCAGTCAAAACAGCCTGTTTGCAGGAAAGCAGGAAAGACGAATCTCATTTTTCTGCTTTGGCAGTCCCTTTTCCTGCCTGTTTAAACCTGCCGAGGAATCGTTTTACAGCCTTCCAGTAACCTTCATGCCCTTCAGTCTCCTTCCACAAGGACATTGAACCATGGGCTCCTTCCACAACAGGCACATAGGAATCAATATCAGGACGCATCACCCTGTTGAAAATACGTATCCACAGCCCCCTTTCTGACTTAGCGGCGGTGATAAACAGGGGACACCTGATCCTCGCGGCGGAATCAGCTATAAACGTGGAAGGTTTGCCATAGCGTGTAAAGTATTCACCAGGAGAAAAGGCAACCACGCCGTCAGCGATATCAGGGTAATCTCCTGCCATTTTTATCACAAGTGAGGCGGAATATGAACTGCCCCACAAAATCAGCCTGCCCTTTGCGTATTTCTCCCTGACAAACCTTGCGGCTGCCATCATATCCTGCAACGCATCAGGAAAACCCGTTGCCTTACCGGCCTTTTCAGCCCGCATGGCTGTCATGTTCCTTATTCCGTTTATCTCCCTGCCTGATCGCTGATCAACAGCCATGCAGTTAAATCCCAGGGCCACCAGTTCAGGAGCGATTCCGCGATATTCCCCCCTGCTCCATCCAGCCCTGTGAAAAAGAATGATAAAAGGCGCGTCCATGTCATGTTCCATATAGAGGTCAGCGGTAACAGGCAGACCGTCTTCAGATGGAAACTCCACCTGGACAAAGGCCATGGCACTGCCTGAAAAAGACAACAGGAGACACAGGCACGCGGCAAGGCTGAAATTTTTCACATCCATCCTTTGAGACGTCCTCCTGTTCATGGCATCAGTTTTTCAGGTTTGAAACCGGCCATACCTGAATCACCGTCCGCAGACTCCGCTGCATCTTCCGCCGCTGCGTCATGGCTGTTGTCTGAATCCTCCCTGATTTCCGCGAGAAAGATGTCATCGCCAACCTCTGTGCTGCTGATAAAAATGTCATCATCAACAATAGCTTCAATGTCCTCTGCCTCTCCGGAAGAGGATCCCGGTTCCTTTTTCGTGTCAACAGTTGCACCCTCTTCAATCCCGGCGCTCTTACTCTCTCCACGATTTATTTCCCGCATACCGGCAGCGACGCTATGCATTGAAGTCGTAAACTCTTCCGGCGGCAGATGAAGCTCCGCGTCATCAAGCATGTCAAGATAACCCTGTATCATGGTTCTGGTCTTTATAATGGTTTCCCGCTGCATCTGTCGCAGCTTCATAACCTTCTCCTCCAGCGCCAGTGCCTCTTTCTGGGCATCAGACACAATACGGTCAGCTTCAATACGGGCCTTCCTGACAATGAGTTCAGCCTCATTGGCAGCCCTTTCCTTCATATCCTCTGCCATCTTGTGCACCGCGGTAATAGCCTCAGTCACATCGTTCTGCTTTTCCAGCAGACCGTTAATCTTGTTTTTGCAGGCAATATTCTGATCCTTGAGGGTATTGCGCTCCCTTATAACCGCGGCCATGGCGCCTGCGCACTCCTCAAGAAAGGCGTCCACCTCGTCCCTGTCATATCCCCTTAACTTAAGGTTAAATTCACGTTCTATAATATCATTGGGCGTAAGGGTCATGGAATGGCCTCCTTTTTCAACCATGCATCATGGATATTCCGCCGCCTGAAAGCTGCCCAGCTA
Organism: uncultured Desulfobacterales bacterium; assembly: GCA_964469365.1. Lineage (GTDB taxonomy): Bacteria > Desulfobacterota > Dissulfuribacteria > Dissulfuribacterales > QOAL01 > CAYXYO01. Next base: position 2,057 of record CAYXYO010000263.1, read on the forward strand.
TCTGGTGCAGGGTAGGCACAAGAAAACTCTGGAGAAACATTATTGCGAATATTGCTATCATGGGGGAAAGGTCAATACCGCCAAAATTCAGCGGAACCATGCGGCGTATTCTGAAAAGCACCGGTTCCGTAATGTTGTACAGAAACCTTACAACAGGGTTGTAAGGATCAGGGTTTACCCATGTGAGAAGGGCGCTTATTATAAAGGCCCACATATAAAGGGTAAGACCGATATTTATAATACTTGCAACAGAGTGCAGAAAATTACTGAAAATAAACATGTTCAAACTCCTCCTTTTCCAAAGGGGCAGACCGGCCATGAGCACTTGCGGCAGCCAAGGCAGAAACCTCCGTGACCAAGGGCGGCAATCTCCCTGCGCCCTATCTTCTCGCCTGCCAGCACCCTGGGCAAAACAATGTCAAGAACCGTTGTTCTGAAAAACATACCACATGCGGGTATGCCAAGCACAGGTATTTTTCCCAAAAAACTTACCATGAACATGGCCCCAGGCAATACAGGCGAACCATACACCTCGCCTGTAACACCGGCATCCCGTATGGCGTTTCTTGTCACATCATCAGGGTCAACAGACATGCCGCCGGTACAGAGCACCATTTCAGCCCCCTTTTCAATGGCGCGCAATATTGAAGACGTGATAACCTGTCTGTCATCAGGCACTATTTCAGAATGGACAACCTCAATGCCGAATTTTTCAAACTTCCGCCCCATGGCAGGCCCGAAGGCATCCTTTATCCTGCCTTCATATACCTCTCTGCCGGTTATGACAAGGGCGCCTCTTTTTATCATAAAGGGAACCACAGAGATAATACCGCCGGCATCCCTGGCCACGGACACCGCCTGCCGGACAACAGAACGCCTAACAACCAGGGGAATCGCCCTGCCTGCCGCCACCTTTCCCCCCTTTTCAACAACCGTGTTTGAATGAAGGGTGGAAAGCATAACATCGCCAAGCATGTTCACCCGGAAAAGGGCGTCAACATCCACCCTGAAAAGCCCGCTGTCAGCAGCGCTGTAGGCTATCTTGCCCTCTGACGGGTCCGGATCGAACTCTATGCCCGGTCCGGCAAAGGCAGGTGCCATTAAACGCGCCGCGTCATCCTCATGGAGATCATCAGGGGAAAGCTCCATAACATAGATATGATTCTTGCCTATGCGTTCAAGGTGCGGGATATCCTCTTCCCTGATCACATGCCCCTTTTTGAAAGCCGGTTTTTTTGTGCCTCCAGGCACTATTTCAGTCAGGTCATGGGGAATTACCATGCCTATGGCATCCCGTACTCTGATCTTTTTCATGGCCGCGCATTTCCCTTGACCACTGTATAATACCCTTCTCCGGCACAGCTTCTGCACAGTGTTCTTCCCTCCTTGACAACCTCCCGGCAGTCCTGCACATAATCTCCGCACCCTTCGCACCGGAGCCGCCTCATGGGACGTCCCGGCATGTCACATTCAGGGATTTGCACCTTCACCTCCTGCACGGCAAACAGTTCATCGTCACTCATCACCTTGTAGGCCTCGAGCTGTCGTTTGTACCGGTTTTCAATGTCAGGGAAATAGGATGACGCGAGTTCCCTGCTCTCTTCCCGTGCCACTATCCTGACGGCATAATTGCGCTCAACATGCAGAAAGGTCGCTGCCATCACCCCGTAATCCTTCCACTTGAGCGAACGCTTTCCAAGACTGCACCCTGTAACGGACTGGATTGCATCGGTGGCGCACCTGTCAATCTCCACAAAAACAATAAAATCCTTGCGCTGGCTGCCCTTGGGGTCTTCAATATCTATAAGTTCCAGCCCCTTCATGGCAAGGCGCACTCCAAGCACCTGTCCGGGGCAGAGATGCCCATGAAGTTTTACAGACTCGTCAAGGAGTTTTTCAAATCTCTCTTTTCTGTTTTCATCCATTTTTACTTTACCAGATATCAGGTTAAGGGGTATAAGGTATCTTAATATACCGTCAAACAACA